>DASSSG010000790.1:0-6966 GCA_035708545.1 Bryobacteraceae bacterium
GCTGCGTCGATCGCATAGATATTGTCCGAAAGGCCGCCCACGATCGCGATTTCCTTCACGCCGGCGGAAGTCTTTACGCCTTCAACGATCAGCGGCGCGAACAGAGAATGCATCTCCTGCGGTTTGTTGTCGAGCTGGAGTGTCCAGAGAATCCTGAGCTTCCTGACGCTGTCCTTCGTGAGCAGCTTCTCGTTCTGCTGCCACGCGGTGCGCTGCGGATTGCCGCCGTCGGTCGGCCATTCGGCGGCTGCGCCATGAGCAGCAAGCCAGATTGCCATGCAGGCAGTTCTCGAGACGGCAGGCAATCGATTTGCCGGGAGCATTCGGTGTGGGCCGCGCTGGACTAATGCGTCAGATTGTATATCAGCTACACGCCTGGGCCGCCGCAGACCGGCAAAGTGGTCCTGTATACTGAGATTTTCGGGGTTTCTTCCCGAATCAGCGGATCAGTGTGCGGCGCTTGCGATATGCCTGTAAGCGCTGCGGAAAGCCCAGATGCCAAAACGTACGTTTCAGCCGAATAACCGCAAGCGGGCCAGGACCCATGGCTTCCGCGAGCGCATGAAAACGAAGGACGGTCGCGCTGTGCTCGCTCGCCGCCGCGCGAAAGGCCGGCACAAGCTCACGGTCAGCGACGAGCGCAACGTCCGTTACGCAAAACAGTAAACCGGCGCAGAAGGGGGGCTTCGCGTTCCCCAAACCCGCCCGGGTTCTGCGTTCATCCGATTTCCGTCGCATCTATGACAATGGCGTGCGCCAGAGCTGCCCGTATTTTTCGGCATTCGTGCTTCACGAAGCCGGCCGCGAGGGTGGCCCGCGCGTTGGCTTCACGGTTGGGCGCGCCGCCGGCAACGCCGTGCTGCGCAATCGCCTGAAGCGTCGTATGAGGGAGGCGGTGCGTTTGCGTCTGCCCTCGCTGAACGGCCCGTGGGCCATCGTCTTCAATCCTCGCCTCGCGGCGCTGGATGCGCCGTTTGAGGCGCTCGAGCGGGAGGTCGACAAGGTATTCGCGCGATGCAGGAACTCCTGATCGGCATGCTTCGTATCTACAAGCGATGGATCTCGCCGGCACTGCCGTCCGCGTGCCGCTTCTCGCCGACTTGTTCCGAATACATGATGCACGCGATTGCGAAATATGGCACCGTTGGCGGCGTCATGCGTGGCGTGCTGCGCCTCCTGCGATGTCACCCTTTCCACGCCGGCGGCTTCGACCCGGTCCGCTAGTCCTCTTCGATGGCCGATCCTCCGAACAAGAACAAACCTGACATGAGTATGGAGCAGCGCCTGCTGCTCGCGTTCGTGCTGATGGGGCTGGTGCTGCTCGTGTCGCAGTACTTCTACAAGCCCACGGCGCCGCAGCGCCGCAGCGAGGTAAAGCAGGTCGAAGCGCCAAAGCCTCAGGAGCAGGCGACAAAGCCGGAGGAAACGGCGGAGGCGCTCACCGCCACGGCGGCGCCCGCGCCGCAGGTGGCAGCTCAGGCCGAGGAGATGCCGCGCGTCGACACCGACGTGTTCTCCATCGTGTTGAGCAATCGCGGAGCCCAGGTCCGCAGCTGGGTTCTGAAGAAGTACAAGACGGGAGCCGGCAAACCCGTCGAGGTCGTGAATCAGCAGGCCGCAGCCAAAGCCGGATATCCGCTCGCCGTCGTGTTCGCGGATTTCAAGCCGCCCGTGGATGTGAACCAGCAGCTCTACGCCGTCACGCGCAGCCCCGGCGGCCTCGGACTCGATTTCGACTGGTCCGACGGCAAGCTGCGCGTACACAAAAGACTTCGTTTCACGCGCGGCAGCTACCTCGCGCAGATCACCAGCGAAGTGCTGAACGGCGGGGTCGCCGTTCCCCATTTGCTCGTGTGGCGCGGCGGCTTTGGCGACCCGACCGCATATAACGCTGCGGCAAATCAGTACACGCTGTACTACGATCCGGCTGCCGCGAAGCTCGTAACGCAGCAGGCGAAGGCGGCAAAGAACGGCCCTGTTTCCGCCGCCGGCAGCTTCACCTTCGCCGGCCTCCAGGATTCGTACTTCGCGGCGGTGTTCATGCCCCGCGATGGCCGCGCGTTCGAGATTCAGACGCTCAGCGACAGCGTTGCCGGCCCGAGCTCGGCGGAAGAGCAGCCGCACGTCGGCGCCGCCGTCGGCGGCAAGGGCCGGAACGATTTCGCCCTGTTCGTGGGTCCCAAGGACCTCGATCTGCTGCGCAAGGTGGACGCGAAACTCGAGCAGCTGGTCGATTTCGGAACATGGTTCGGGTTCATCGCAAAGCCGTTGTTCCTCGTGTTGAACTGGGTCAACGATAACTGGACGCACAATTACGGCTGGGCCATCATCGTCGTCACCATCGCCATCAATTTCCTGCTGATGCCGCTGAAAATCACGAGCCTGCGCTCGATGAAGAAGATGTCGGCGCTGCAGCCGCAGATCGCGGCGATCAACGAGAAGTACAAGAACATCAGCCTCCGCGACCCGCGCAAGGCAGAGCAGAACACGGAGATCATGGCGCTGTACAAGAAGCACGGCGTCAATCCCGCCGGCGGCTGCATGCCGATCCTGCTGCAGATCCCGTTCTTCATCGCGTTCTATACCGTGCTGACGGTCGCCATCGAAATGCGCGGCGCGAGCTGGCTCTGGGTAACCGATCTCTCGCACCCGGAGACGATTCCGATTCGCATTCTGCCGCTGCTGATGATCGCCACCCAGTTCTGGCTGCAGAAGATGACGCCGGCCACTACTGCCGATCCCACGCAGCAGAAGATGATGATGTTCATGCCCCTCATCTTCGGTTTCATGTTTTACGGAGTTTCGAGCGGGCTCGTATTATACTGGCTTACCGGAAACCTCGTGAGTATCGCACAGCAGTGGTTCTTCAACCGGCTGATGCCGCCGGCTCCGCGCGCTGTAGTGGACGTGAAGCCGATGAAAAAGGGCGGAAAGAAATAGGTGAGCCGCGGCCGCTTCACTGTTGCCGCATCAGGACAGCGGATCGACGATTTTCTGCGCCGCATCCTCGAGCTTGCCGGACTCGTGCTCAGATTCCGGCTCACCGAGGCTGAGGCGCGGGACGACGACTTCGAGACCCCGAATATTGTAGTTCGCTTCAGCGGTCCGGATACGGACCTTCTGCTTTCGAACAAGGCGGAGCTGATGCTCAGCCTCGAGCAGCTCACCATGGAGATGCTGCGGATGGAGCCCGATGAACATTCGCAGCTGCAGTTCGACGCGAACGATTATCGCGCTTTGCGCATTGAAGAGCTGCGGCTGAGCGCGCTCGCGGCTGCCGATCGCGTCAAGCGCACGAAGATGCCATTCCACTTCAATCCAATGAACAGCCGCGAGCGGCGAATCATCCATCTGGCGCTGCGCAGCGAGCCTGAGGTGCGGAGTGAGAGCACGGGTATGGGCCCGCAGCGCGCCGTCGTTATTTACCCGGCGGGGATGCCGGCTTCGCCAGGCGTGCCCGGGCGGCCGACATTTCCTCCGCGGCGCGGCGGGCGGCGCCGATAGGTTCTGCAGCTTTCCGACACGATCGTCGCGATATCCACTCCGCCCGGCCGAGGCGGGATCGGCGTCGTGCGCCTCTCGGGACCCGAATCACGACGCATCGCAGAACAACTGCTGCGCTTCTCGGCAGGGCACGAATGGTGCCCCTGGTCGGCAACCCTGGCCGAACTGATCGACGACCACGGTGAAACCGTTGACCAGGTGGTCGCAACCTTCTACGCCGCTCCCCGATCCTACACGGCCGAAGACGTGGTAGAGATCGCGTGCCATGGGGCGCCGGTGGTACTGCGTTTTGCAGTCGAACGCGCCGTGCAGGCGGGTGCGCGCCTGGCCGAACCGGGCGAGTTCACGCTGCGGGCCTGCCTGAACGGCCGTATCGATCTGCCGCAGGCGGAGGCGGTGCGCGACCTGATCGAAGCCACAACACTGTACCAGGCACGGGTGGCTGCGCAGCAGGTGGAAGGCTCGGTCTCGAAGCGGCTGGCGCCGATCAAGGAGCAACTGCTGGAGCTCATAGCCCTGCTCGAAGCGGGCATCGATTTCGCGGATAACGACGTCGATATTGCCCCCGATGCCGAGATCACACGCCGCCTCCACAGCGTGCGCGAGCCTGTCGAGCGGCTCGCGCGGTCGTTCGATTACGGCCGCCTCGTCCATGAAGGCCTGTCGCTCGCCATCGTTGGCAGGCCGAACGTCGGCAAGAGCAGTTTGTTCAACCGGCTGCTCGATCAGCAGCGCGCGATCGTTACCGACATACCCGGGACGACCCGCGATACCGTCGCCGAGATGGCTTCGGTCGGCGGACTGCCGATCCGGTTCATCGACACTGCCGGCATTCGCCACGGCGAGGACATAGTCGAGCGGCTCGGTATAGAGCGCAGTTATCAGGCGATGGCGGATGCCGATCTGACAATCGTCGTCATCGATCGCTCGGCGGCTCTCACGGATGATGACCAGGCGCTGCTCGCCCGCGCATCGCGCCGCATAGTGGTTCTGAACAAAGCGGACTTGCCGCGTGTCGCGGAGCTAAACGGCGCGATTGAGGTCTCCGCCGCAACCGGCGCCGGCATCGACGAGCTTCGTTCGGCGATCCTCGAGACCGCCGGCGAACGCGAGCAGGAACCCGGCTTTATCACCAGCGTCCGGCACGCGCACCTGCTGCGCGAGAGCCTCGAGGCGCTCGAGCAGGCATTGCGCGCGGTCCAGACTCACATTCCACATGAGATGCTGCTGCTTGATTTGTATGCGGCACTTCGCCCGATCGATGCCATCACCGGCGCAACCACGGCGGATGACATTTTGAATCGCATCTTTTCGACCTTCTGCATCGGAAAGTAGTCGTATGTACGCCGGTACGTGGACGGACCGCGTTATAGTACGCGGTATTCGAGTACCGAGCCTTTTCCCGAATTTCGCAAAACCCTGTCGCGTGCTCTGATAGGAGAGGTCTTCCCGGGAGTGTGTTTGTGTCCGAATGCCTGCACTGCCGAGCGCCCCTGAGCTGGGGTGCGCGCATAAGAGGGGACTGCTTCTGCACCACGGACCACGAAGGTGCATATCAGCAGGCGCTCCTCGAGCGCCTCGTGCTGTGGCAGCAGCGTCTCAATGTCCGGATGCCGGTCTCGCATCAGAGAAGTTCGCAGGCAGCAGTGCCCGACACAGACGCCCATTCAGCTGCCCGTTTGCGCACTCTCGATCCAACACCACTCGCCGCGCCGCACGCAGGCTGATCCGAACCTCGCGCGCAAACCACTTGCCTGCTAATTCGCCACGATTACCGTGAGCCCATTGGCGGCATCCTGCGGGATCGTGACCGCTCGCCCGCGATCGTCAGTGAGCCGGACTCCGAGCACGTGCGGCCCATTCAGCACCGTCTTCGTGTTCCACTCGAGGTAGAAGCCGATGTTTGGGCACGCCTTTACATCGGGCAGGGCTGCGCACTCGGTCGGCCGCGCCTCGCCATAGGGCAGCGTTCCGCGGACCGCGCCGTCGACGAGCAATTGCACCGTCCGCACGCTGCGGTCCGGATCCCATGCGTAACCGTAGATGAGCACCGTACCGCTGAGCCGGTCATTGTGCCGTGGTGTGACCAGTACGCCTGTGGGCGGCAGATTCGCTTCGTTGTTCACGCGGAATGCCAATGGCGTTTCGGGATAGAGCGTGAACCGCCCTGTCTCGTCCTGGATCCGGATCTGCACCAGATGCTCGCCGTTCGGCAGCGGAATCGCTCCGGTGACGGAGTTCACGCTGAACTGGAACCCGATGCCGGGGCAATTGGGCGAAGTGAAGCCGAGTCCCTGACATACGTCAGCCCGGGACATGCCGTACGCCGCGCGTCCATAGTTCACGCCGTCGATCAGCACGTCGATGCCGAGAATACGGAGGTTATCGGCAGCGGCCCAGCCTCGGAACGTCACGTTGCCTGTGACCTCCGCGTCCGCAGCCGGCGCTTCGATGACCACTCGCGGTACACGCGACTGACCCGCTCCGACCTGAAATGTGACCTCCCGCTCACTTGCCCCGCCGCGCGAGTTGACTGCTATCACCTTCATCGTGTGCGGCCCAGGTGACAAGTTGAGTGTTTCGAAATTGGAATTGAGCATCCAGCCCGAACAATTCGGCAGGCGTTCGGTGGTGCACGCCTCCGGTCGCGGACTGGGCGTCGGGCGCGGAAGCAGCAATCCGTCGATCAGCACATACACCCCTCCGAATACAGGGTGATTCGCGTCATAGACGGTTATGCGGGTCTGCAGAATTCCCTCATAGGTATCTGCCGCATTCGGCGCCTCGATGCGAATGGATGGTGCGCTGGTGGCGCCCGTCGAAGGCTCAAAAAACACTCTCTGCGCGTTCTCCAGGTTTGACCGGCCGATGTAGTCGATCGCGGCAGCCGCGGTCCCCCTGCCGCTCGCGATTCCGACCAGCGGCGACTCCGCACTGCACCCGAAGGCGTTCGAGGCGTTCGTCGAGAACGACAGGTTCCGATTGCCGGACCCGTAGCTGAACTCGATGCGACCGTCGCGAAACAGCGTGGCCGCGAAGTTCACCGGCTCGGGCGTGAACAAGCCCGGCAGCGGATTGGTCTCGCCCGCCCAGCGGAATGCGATCGCGTCCGCCGACGGCCTGCTGACGTATACGTTCTCATTGGGCTGCGCGCTGCCGTTCGTGCGCACGTCGAGCAGAAGCGGCGCAATGCCTTTGACATCCGCCAGCAGATCGAGCGCGACGCATCGCCCGAACATATCCGCAGGAACCTCGAACGTCAGCAGGCCGTTGGGGTGGACCTGGACAGACGAATAACTGCGCCCATAAAATGGAAACTCGAACGGCAGGTCGTAAACTCTGTAGTCTCCCGCGGAGCTTCGGAGGTTCAGCGGCATCTCGTCAAAGAACTGAAACGCCGGCGCAAGGCGTCCGCTCGAATACGGCAGCTCGGTAGGCACGTGTATTTCAATGAGCTTGAAC
>DASSSG010000791.1:0-6422 GCA_035708545.1 Bryobacteraceae bacterium
CCGCCGCTGGATCAGGCTCTCGAACGCCAATGGCTCGCTCGAGGCGCTCGAGATTCCATCACTGACGTTCGCGGCGGGCTCGCACGCTCTGTTCAACGGAGTGAAGGAATGGACTGTGGTCGCTCTTCCCAAAGAGCCGCAGATCGCGACGCGCGACGGAGTGACTCGAGTCAGTGCGCCCGGCGTTACGGTCGAGTTCCGGGGCGTCCGCATCGAACGCGGGCGAGAGGCCATCACGGTCCGGCTGCAGTAACAGTGCGCCTTCATGCGCCGGCAGCGACGTGCTCGCCCACTCGATCGACGTCGAGGACCATGTCGCCATGCTTGTCGATATGAAAGGCGGGCGCGAAGCGCTCGCGCCAGACAAACTCGTCGTAACGATACGAATGGCGTGTGTGTACGGTCTGGCTGAAGGTGTCGTCGTAGCCTTTGATGAGAATGATCAGTTCAGCCTGGAGCGTCTCGAGGTCGGCGGGCGTCTTGCCGAACAACGGGCTTTCCGAATCGATGGGATGCACCAGCGTCCACGTAAGCGGGAGGAACAGGACGCGATCGCGTTCGAGCGTCAGGTTGGCGTACTCACGCTTCAACTGGCCCTCGCGCTGAACTACAGTCATCAGCATGATCCGCGCCTCGAGTTCCATGAGCACGTTGTCCCGCAGATTGACGATTCGAAACTGAACGCTGGTGCCCTGCTGGTAAGGCGCGATGATCGCATGTTCGCTGAAGCCGATCCGGGCCGATGGCCGCGATACGCGTCCATAGAAGACGCCCGTACCGACGGCGAACGCGAGCAGCCCGACAAGTGCTTCGACGATGGAGAGCAAGTTGGCCGCGTGTCCGACGGGCGAGACATTGCCGTAGCCGACCGTCGTCAGCGTGTGCGCGCTGAAGTAGAACGCCGTCAGGAAGCGATCGAGCTCGCCGGGACCTTCGGCGCCCGTAAGGTGCCCGGGTCCGAGCAGATAATACGCGCTCGCAAACAGCAGGTTGGCCGCCACATAGCCTGACAGAATCACGAGCACGAAGCGCGGCCAGCGCATATTGATGAGCTGGAGGTACACGTGCCAGTCGCGCCATGTGGTACCGCGCCTCCGCACGTTGAAACTGCCGTCCTTGTTGATGACGCGTCGGAGCCGTCCTGTCACCTGCAGGGTCAGGCCGGGGTCGTAGGTCGGCTGTTGCATACGACCGATGGTACAGCCGGCGGTTTGAAAAGGCGTTTCGACGCGAACAGATTCCGTGGGATGGTTACACCGGCGCGCTCGTCACGGCCCTGGCCTGCGGTGCGGCAGATCGCAGTGGTATCCACAGGATCGCGAACAGGGCGAGAGCCAACACTTCGCCGCCCAGGATGTACACCGGCCATGGACCGAAGAAGTCGAGAAGCGAAGCGCCTTCCGGCTTTCTGCACAGGTAGAGATAGTTCGTTCCAAACAGGGCGTTGAATATGCCAATTACTGCGGCGTAGAGGTTCACAAGCGCAAAGGCACGCCACACCGACCCAGGCCGGAGTGCGACGAGGCGGCCTGCCACGAGCAGGAGCGCGCCCGCCACGACGCCCCCGTGAGCGAGGAAAAAATACATCGTTGGATACGACAGGAGTGGGGCCCAGAGGTCCGGGGTGATGATTGCCATCGCCGCGCCGGCCAGTCCCGCAAAATACGTCAACTCCGTGGCGGCGCGACTGAGCGTCAGGCAGGCGGCAACGGTCATCCAGAGCGTGATGTCACACAACTGGAGCGGCAACCCCTCCGGAAAACGAAAGCCTTCTGTCGAATAACGGAAGACGTACCAGATCAGCTCGTTGACTGCGAGACCATGCCCGACGAGCAGCCGAAGCAATCGCGCCCGCGCCGGCCTGCGGCGAGCGATGCCTGCGAGCACCATTGCGAGTACAACTACGGTTGCGATGATCGCAAGATGTGCGGGTCCGAGGAGCGTCATCATATCGCCGGCGTCACTGATCAAAGATCATGCTATGCCAGAAACAGCTCTTTGAACGGGACCGATCCCGCGGCCGGGGGCCCGCACGTCCACCCTACAATGAAATTTCCCATGCGCATTGCGCTCGGACAGATCAACTGCACGGTCGGGGATCTCGCAGGCAATGTCGATCTGATGATCGGGGCCGCGGGTGATGCGGCCGGGCGCGGGGCAGAGCTGGTCGTGTTCCCCGAGCTGTCCGTGACCGGCTACCCGCCGCGCGACCTGGTTGAAAAGCAGAGCTTCGTCGAGCGCAACCTGCGCGAGCTCGATCGGCTCGCCGCCGCAACCGCCGGGCTCGAGCTCTCGATTATCTGCGGGTACGTGGGCTCCGCCGATAACGCGCCTGGAAGCCGCATCACGAACAGCGCCGCAGTTCTTGACCGGGGGCGAATCATTTTCCGGCAGGACAAAATGCTGCTGCCGAATTATGACGTCTTCGATGAACGGCGCTACTTCAAACCCGCTGACAGCCAGCACGTGCTTGCCTGGAGCGGCCGGCGCGTTGCGCTCACTATCTGCGAGGACGCGTGGAACGACAAGCAGTACTGGGCTCGGCAGCTGTACGACCGAGACCCGGTTCAGGAGCTGGCCGCGGCCGGCGGCGAAGTCCTGATCAGCATCAATGCCTCTCCCTGGAACATGCACAAGCGCGCCCAGCGCCGCGATATTTTCGCGCGCATCGCACGCCACCACTGCATTCCGGTGATTTACATAAATCAGGTCGGCGGCAACGATCAGCTGATTTTCGACGGCAGCAGCTTTGCGATGGACGCCGAGGGCCGCGTGACGGCCAGCGCTGCATCGTTCAGTGAAGATCTGATCATGGTCGACACTGATGCGCGCAGCGGCGACATGCGCGAAAACTTTGCAGATGAATGCGAGGCCGTATATGAAGGGCTGGTGCTCGGCACGCGGGACTACATTCGCAAGTGCGGCTTTCGCCGGGTGCTGATCGGGCTCAGCGGCGGAATCGATTCTTCTCTGACGGCGGCGATCGCTGTTGACGCGGTCGGACGGGACAACGTCATGGGCGTCGGTATGCCTGGACCGTACTCGTCCGAACACAGCGTCAGCGACGCGCGTCAGCTGGCGGCGAACCTCGGCATTCGCTGCGAGCTTGTCTCGATTACGGGTGTATATGAGCGATTCCTCGACACGCTCGACCCGCTGTTTGCCGGGTATAAGCAGGACGTCACCGAGGAGAACCTGCAATCGCGCCTGCGCGGCGTGACTCTCATGGCATTGTCAAACAAGTGGTGCGCGCTCGTGCTTACGACGGGTAACAAGAGCGAGCTGGCGGTCGGATACTGCACCCTGTACGGCGATATGTGCGGCGGGCTCGCGGTGATCAGCGATGTTCCGAAGACGCTCGTGTACTCACTCGCGCGGATCGCGAACCGCCGGCACCCGGGAGCGATTCCCGAAAGCGTGTTTCGGAAGCCTCCTTCGGCCGAACTCCGTCCCGATCAGAAGGACACGGACTCCCTGCCCGAGTATGAGGTACTGGACCGCATTCTGAAGGAATACATCGAAGAGTACAAATCGGCGCAGCAGATTGCGGAAGAGACGGGGTTTGCGATGGAACTGGTGCGCGACATCATCAACAAGGTTGACCGAAACGAGTACAAGCGCCAGCAGGCGGCGCCGGGCCTGAAGGTCACGACGAAAGCCTTCGGCGTCGGCCGCCGGTTTCCGATCGCGCAGAGGTTTGCCGAGTGAGATCGATCCTGTTGATTGCTGCGTGCGCTGCCGCCGGCATCCTTCTGGTGTCCCAGCCCGCACCCGTTGAACAGCCAGGCCCCTTGCCGGGCGGCGGGACCCTGCTCGTCAACGGCTGGCGCATCCAGCCCGCCGGCAAACAGATCCCGCTCGATACGTTGCCGATGGCCTCGGTGCTGTCGCCCGACCGCAGGCATCTCATCGTGCTCAACGGCGGATACAAACCGCCGTCGCTGAGCGTTGTCGATCTGGCGAGCGGCCAGGAAGTGAGCCGCAAGGGGGTGGCCGACGGGTGGCTCGGGCTCACGTTTTCGCCCGACGGGAGGTTCCTTTATGTGGGCGGCGGGTCGGAGGCGTCCGTTTTCGAATTCACGTTCGCGGAAGGCAGGCTCGAACCGGCCCGCACGTTCGAAATCGTTCCGCAGGAGAAACGGACGCCGCAGGACTTCATCGGCGATGTCACAATCAGTCCCGACGGACGCCTGATCTTTGCAGCCGGTTTGTATCACGATGCCGTCCATGTCATCAATCCGCAAAGCGGACGCGTGATCGAAAGATGGGCCACGGGCCGGCGTCCGTATCGTATCTTGTTCCATCCGGACGGAAAGAGCTACTTCGTCTCGAGCTGGGCGGATGGCAGCGTGTCCCAGTTCAATGCGATCAGCGGTGAGCGGCTGGCGACGGTTCGGATCGGCGCGCATCCCACGGACATGCTGTGGCGGAACAATCAGCCCGGCGACGAGGAACGCAACCGGGAGGCCGAGGAGACCGGGGCTGCGCCGAGCTTTGTGGCCCGCATTTTCGTGGCCGCCGCGAACACGAACAATGTTTACTCCATCGGAGTGTCGGCAGCGAAGGACCTGCGAGTTCTCGAGTCGATCAATGTCGCGATGACGCCGCGCCAGCCGGCAGGCATGACGCCGAGCGCGCTTGCCATGGATGCTAAGCAACAACGGCTGTTCGTCGTCTGTTCCGATGCGAATGCAGTCGCCGTCGCCGACGTGTCAAGCCGCCGGACGGATGTGCTGGGGTTCGTTCCAACCGGGTGGTACCCGACAGCGGCGCGCTCGCTGCCCGACGGACGGCTGGTGGTCCTGAATGGACGCGGGCAGCGCAGCCTGCCGAATCGCTACGGGCCGGTCCCCACGCGCCGGCCCGCGCCTCTCCATGAAGGCGCGCCGGCTGTCGAGTATGTTGGGCGGATCCAAACCGGCACGGCTTCGCTCATAGAAGCCTTCGACGACGAGCAGCTCGAGAAGTACTCGCAGATCGTAATACGCAATTCGCCGTATCGCGACGAACTGCTGGACCGAGTGCCCATACCCGAAGGCAACCCGATCCCGTCACGGCCGGGCGATGCGTCACCGATTCGGCACGTGATCTACATCGTGAAGGAGAACCGCACGTACGATCAGGTGTTGGGCGACCTGGGCAGGGGAAACGGCGACCCGTCGCTCACGCTCTTCGGCGAACAGATCACGCCCAATCACCACAAACTCGCCCGGGAATTTGTTCTGCTCGACAACTTCTATGTCAACGCCGACGTCAGCGCGGACGGGCACAACTGGTCGACGGCGGCGATCGCGAACGATTACGTGCAGAAGCTGTGGCCCAACAGCTACGCTCGGCGGCGCCGCCTGTATGACTACGAAGGCAGCGATCCTGCGACACTCCCGCCGGCCGGATACATCTGGACCAATGCCCACCAGGCCGGGTTGTGGATGCGGAATTTCGGCTGGTGGGTCACTAATGGCCCGCGCGTCGCTACCGGTGAGCGTCAGATCAGGGCTGTCCGCGATCCGGTTCTGACGAAGTACACGAATCCGAATTACCGGGCGTTCGATATGGATTATCCGGACGTCGAGCGTGTGAAGATCTTTCTCCAGGATCTCGCGGAGTGGGAGAAGGCGGGTGACATGCCGCGATGGGTTTTCGCGCGGCTTGGCAATGACCACACGTTCGGCCTGCAGCCCGGAAAGCTCAGTCCTGTGGCGCTGGTGGCGGACAACGATTACGCACTCGGGTTGCTCGTGGAGGGCGTTTCAAAGAGCCGGTTTTGGGCGCAAACCGCCATCTTCGTTCTCGAGGATGATGCGCAGAACGGGCCGGACCATGTCGACTCTCATCGCTCACCGGCATTTGTGCTGTCGCCGTATACACGCCGCGGCGGCTTGGTCGACAGCACGATGTACAACACGGTATCGATGCTGCGGACTATGGAGCTGATCCTCGGGCTGCGGCCGCTCACACATTTTGACGCGGGCGCGAAGACGATGCACGGCGTCTTCAGTAAGAAGCCGGATGCGAGAGCCTACATTGCGGAAAAGCCGCGCGTAAGCCTGGAGGAGAGGAATCCCGATGAGAACGCGATGGCCCGGCGCTCGACACAACTCGATTTCAGCGAGGCTGATCGCATCGATGATGAGCAACTAAACGAAATTCTCTGGCGCGCGATTCGCGGGAGCGAACCGCCGGCGCCGACCCGGAGCCGGTTTTCCCGGTGAGCTTCCCGGACGCGACGGATGCCTGACATATACATCTGCTTTGTCTGGCACATGCACCAGCCCTTCTACAAGGATCTGGTGACCCGCCAATACAAGCTGCCATGGACCCGCATGCATGCGCTCAAGGATTATTACGGGATGGTTCAGGTGCTCGAGGACTTTCCGGACGTGCACCAGACGTTCAATCTCGTGCCCTCGCTCATGGTCCAG
>DASSSG010000792.1:0-11063 GCA_035708545.1 Bryobacteraceae bacterium
AGTCGCCGAACTGCAGCAGCCGAGGGAACATCAGGTTCGCGCCGGGTGATGGCGCGTGCGCCAGATATCGATCAGCAGCAGACCGGCGCCGACGCTGATTGCGCTGTCGGCGACATTGAAGGCGGCGAAGCGATACTGGCCGACATAGAACTCGAGGAAATCGGTGACGGTTCCCTTCAGCACCCGATCCCAGACGTTGCCGAGCGCGCCTCCGAGGACGAGCGAGAGTGCGACGGTAGTCAGCGTGCTCGACGTGAAGCCGCCGCGATGGGGACGGAAGAGCAGGATCGAGACGAAGACCATCACGGCGACCGAAACACCAATGAGCAGAAATGTTCTAAGCTCACTCTCACCCTGCGCGAACATTCCGAACGCAGCGCCGGCATTTTTCGCGTGCACGAGATCGAAGAACCCCGGAATGACGGTGTAGCTCTCCCACTGCGACACGTAACGTTCGATCGCGATTTTCGTGATGCGATCGAGCATGACGATGGCGCTCGCGATGGCCAGCGGCAGCACGCGCGAGGAATTACGAGTCATGCAGGATTTCGCGCACCGCCTCAGCGCAGCCGCGGCAGACGGCCGGGAGATCCGGATCGGAGCCGACGTCGGTCGTGTACTTCCAGCAGCGCTCGCACCTATCGCCGTCCGCGAGAGTGACTTGTACAGGTGGCGCATCGCCGCCGGCGAGTTCGACCTGGGAAACGATGAAGAGTTCGGGCAGGAGGCGCCTGAAGCGTTCAAGCGCAGGCGCGTTGAGCAGCACTTTGGCTTCGAGGCTCGCGCCGATGTCTTTGTTCTGACGCGCGGCCTCGAGCGCGTTGAGCACGTCGCGGCGCACAGCGAGCAGCTCCTCCCAGGCGGACCGGACGTCCGGGGCAGGCGCGGCGGTGAGCTCGTCCGGGGCAGGGAAGGCCGCGAGATGGACGCTTTCGGGTGCGTCCTGCGGGCGGCGCATGTGCGACCACGCTTCCTCGCAGGTGAAGCTCAGAACGGGCGCAAGCAGCCGCACCATCGCGTAGTTGACGCGGTACAGGGCCGTCTGCGCGCTCCGGCGCGCGCGCGATCGGGGAGCCGCCGTGTAGAGGCGGTCTTTGCTCACGTCAAAGTACACAGCGCTGAGGTCCGTGGTGACGAAGTCGTACACGCGCCGGTAGACGCGATGAAACGCGAAGCTCTCGTAATGCTGGCGGCAGTCTTCGACCACCGCGCGGGCCTGCCACAGAACCCAGCGGTCGATCTCGGACATTTCGCGGTCGGGTACCTGATCTGTGGCCGGATCGAAGTCGTGCAGGTTGCCGAGTGCGTACCGGAACGTGTTTCGCATTTTGCGGTAGGCTTCGGTCAGGCGCGCGATGATCTCGTCCGAGAGCCGCGCGTCTTCCCAGAACTCGACGGAGGCGACCCACAGGCGAAGGACCTCGGCGCCGACCTTCCTGATGAACGCGTCCGGTTCGATGACGTTGCCGATGGATTTCGACATCGCTCGGCCTTCGCCGTCGAGGGTCCAGCCGTTGGTCGCGCACTCGCGATACGGTGCGGCCCCGCGCAGGCCGACCCCGACGAGCAGCGAGCTTTGGAACCATCCGCGGTATTGATCGCCGCCTTCGAGATAGAGTTCCGAAGGCCACGGCAGGTCCGGGGTATGCCCGAGCACGGCAGCGTGGCTGGAGCCGGAGTCGAACCAGACGTCGAGGATATCGCTTTCCTTGCGAAAGCCGGCGTTGCCGCATTTGGGACACGACGTGCCGGGCGGCAGGAGCTCGGCCGCGCTGCGTTCGTACCAGACGTCCGCGGTGTGGCGGCGGAACAGATCGACGATGGTATCCAGAATCCTGCGGTCGGTGAGCGCCTCGCTGCAGGCCTCGCAGTAGAAGACAATGATCGGCACACCCCAGGCGCGCTGGCGCGAGATGCACCAGTCGGGGCGCTCGGCCACCATGTTGTAGATACGCTCTTCGCCCCACGCGGGCATCCACTTCACTTTGCGGATGGCCTCGAGCGCGCGCTCGCGGAAGCCGTTACGGTCCATGCCGATGAACCACTGCTCGGTGGCGCGGAAGATGGTCGGGTTATGACAGCGCCAGCAGTGCGGGTAACTGTGCTCGATCTTCTCGAGTCCGAGCAGCGCGCCGTGCTGTTTCAGTAAGTCGACAATGATCGGGTTGGCTTTCCAAACGGTCTTGCCGATGATATCTTCAGGCAGCCTGCCGTCCGCGCCCTCGGCGTGGAAGAAGCGGCCGGAGGCGTCCACCGGGCAATAGGTGTGGATTCCGTACTCACGCCCGATGACGAAGTCCTCGTGGCCGTGGCCGGGCGCGGTGTGGACGGCGCCGGTGCCCTGCTCGAGTGTGACATGCTCGGCGAGGATGCCGAGCGAGACCCGTTCGAGCAGGGGATGGCGAAAGGCCGTGCGCTCCATGCGCTCGCCGGGGAAGGTCGCAACGATATCGCAGGCGTGCCAGCCGAGATGAGTCGCGGTCTGGTCGAGCAGACCCGAGGCCACGATGTAGGTGTCGCCCGCGGTTTCGACAGCGGCGTATTCGAATTTCGGGTGGTACGCGATAGCCATGTTGGCCGGGATCGTCCACGGCGTGGTG
Organism: Bryobacteraceae bacterium; assembly: GCA_035708545.1. Classification (GTDB taxonomy): domain Bacteria; phylum Acidobacteriota; class Terriglobia; order Bryobacterales; family Bryobacteraceae; genus DASSSG01. Next base: position 2,601 of record DASSSG010000792.1, read on the forward strand.
GTCCAGATCAGACCGTACACACGGCGCCCGCTCAGGCGTGGATCGATGGCGGCCGGGGCGGAGGCGAGCTCGAAGCGAACCCAGATCGATGGGCTCGTGTGGTTTTCGTACTCGACCTCGGCTTCGGCGAGCGCGGTCTGATCGACGATGCACCAGTTGACGGGACGCAGGCCTTTGTAGACGTAGCCTTTGTCGAGGAATTCGACGAACGCGCCCGCGATGGTCGCCTGATACTCGGCTGACATCGTGAGGTAGGGATGGTCCCAGTCGCCGAAGACGCCGAGGCGGCGGAAGTCCTGCTTCTGGAGTTCGACGTATTTTGCTGCATATTTTCGGCACGCCGCGCGGATCTGCTGCGCGGGCATTCCCTTTTTGCGAGCGCTGAGCTCGGTGTCGACCTTGATCTCGATGGGCAGGCCGTGACAGTCCCAGCCGGGGACATATGGGGAATCGAAGCCGGCCATGGTCTTCGATTTGACGACGAAGTCTTTGACAATCTTGTTGAACGCGTGGCCGAGATGGATGTTGCCGTTCGCATACGGCGGCCCGTCGTGCAGCACATACCTGGGGCGGCCGCGGCGTGACTGCCGGATCCGGTCGTAAATCCGGAGATGCTCCCAGCGCTCGAGCATTTTCGGCTCGTTCTGCGGCAGGTTGGCCTTCATCGGGAAGTCCGTGCGCGGCAGATTGACCGTCTTTTTCAGGTCGACTTCGGATTTCGTCATAGCTGGCCGTCAATAATGTTGCGGCCGGAAATCACTCCGGCCGCGGTTAGTTACTAAGCGCCGGTGGCAACCGGCGCGCAGGATATCATCCTGCCCCACTAGCTGAAGCGGTACTTTTCGGTTTTCTCGTCCCACCAAATCTTTTTGTTCTGCTTGTAAGACATGGTGGCGAGATGGCCGGGAATCGCGGCAATCTGCCCGGCGCGCGCGGGGGCGATCGCCTTCTCCTTTCCGAGCACGGCCATGAGGAAGTTGTGGATGTGATCGGCGGTCGCGTCAGGCTGATTAAAGTCCTTTATGTAATGCAGGTTCACAGGCGCGCGGCCCTTTACGGGCTTGCCGGCAAAACGCTGCGGGACGAATTCGAGTGTCATGCGGTTGAGGACGCGCAGCGTGCCTTCGGAGCCAAGGAACTCCTCGCCGTATCCAAACTGATCGTTGCCGAAGTAGCAGCTGTAGTTCAGGTGGAACTTATCGGGGTACTCGTAGAGGGCGCTCAGCGTGTCCGGCACTTCGCGATCGTCCGGCTTGCCCCACATGTAAATGCCGCCGGAGGCCATGCAGCTCATGGGTACCGTCTTGTTGAGCACGAAATTCGAGATGTCGGTCTGGTGGACTAACAAGTCGGTGGAGATGCCGCCCGAGTAGTCCCAGTAGTTGCGCCACTGAAAGTAGCGGTTTCGATCGAAGCCCGCCCGCTTTGGGTTATCGGAGCCCTCGAGGAAGCGCTTCCAGTCGGTGTTCTGCTCGTTCGCATCAGCCGGGATGACGTAGCGCCAGGCGGCGCGGATAGGATCGCCGGACTTCTGCGGCTCGGGCACGGTGGGATCGAAGTTGCGATACCAGAAGGCACGGACGTAGTGGACTTCGCCGAGCATGCCGTCCTCGAACATCTTTCGGCCGCGGATGTAGAGCTTGTTGCTGCGGTTCTGGGTGCCGACCTGCACGACCTTCCCGCTCTTTTCGGCGAGCTTGACGATGTCGGCGCCCTGCTCGATGGTATGGGCGATGGGCTTTTCGAGATAGATGTGCTTGTTCGCTTTGAGCGCGGCCACGGCCATCGGGTAGTGGAGATGTTCGGGCGTCATGATGAAGACGACATCGACATTTGGATCGGCGAAGACTTCGCGATAGTCTCTGGTCGTTTTCGGCGTGTTCTTCCACCTGGTCTGGACGTAATCCTTGCCGCGGGCGAGGTTGCCGTCGTAGGTATCGCAGACCCAGGTGACCTCGACGAGATCGGCGCTGCTGAGGTTCATCTGGTTGACGCAGTGATAGCCGCGGCCGCCCATCGCGATCCAGCCCACCCGCAGGCGATTGTTCTGCCCGGCGGCGGGCATGACGGCGGGCGCGGCAGCCATGGCCGCCATGAAGGCTCGGCGCGAAAGATCCTGATTCATAAGAGGGTGTCTCCTGAGGCGTGCTGTTACCAGAAGATCAGCGGGCGCAGTTGTGGCGCTGTTCCCAGCCTGCTTTCGCTTTGTCGGACGAGATCAGGCGCCCGCGGGCGCTGTTTTCAACGCGAGTGACCTCCCGGAATGGATGTGCGACAGGCTCGGAAGCGGCCGCGGCGCGGCCGCGGAGGGATTTTCGCAGCGAACCGGCACGGTTTTTGCGATGGCGGTGGCGGCGCCGGGTTCGTTTGGCAATTTTGCATTTCGCGGATGCGGAGCGGGCCGCGGCTTTGCGCTTTCAACGGGTTGGACGTCGAGAGCCGGCGCCACGGGCGCGCGCTCACCCAGGCGGAGGCGGCGATCCTGGAGCTCGAGGAGCTGCCGGAACGCGCGGTGGTACAGGCGGTGGAAACGGGTCTCGTAACGGTTGAGCAGGGCGAGGTCGTTGGATTCGTTGGCGAGAGTCTGGATGGCATGCGCGGTGCGGGTGGAGTCGTCGATGTGGATGATGATTTCCTCGATGTCCTCGGCCTCGGCGTCCATCTGCTGGTCGATGGCAGCCGTTTCGCAGGTGATGGCGCGGCGCTGACGCCACTTAGCCCAGATCATCTCGTCGACTAACTCGGATTCCATGAGGCCGACGGGCTGAAGTTCTTCATAATAGCTTTGTTTGAGGTGCTCGTACTCCTCGTTTGATTCACTCTGAAGCACGATCATCTTGTTCGACAGAACTCCATGACGCATGGAATTCGCGGCGGACTTGCCGCGGCCGGCTTCCGTTTTCGGGCCGCCGGTACGGTTGGCGGCGTCCGGTGTTCTCGATTTAGTGGCGGACATAGGTCCTCCTTTCATGGACAGAATCGCGCGGCTGGCGCTTTTGAGCCTAGGTATGCGTGGTTCCAAATAAAGAATATGGTGGATAGGGGAGACCGGCCACACGATGCAGGGACACGACATTCACAAATTCCTCGAAAGCGCGGATCATCTTTTGACTGCCTGCGGCATCGCCGTGGCCGGCATATGGGCATACTACAACTTCGTCCGCAGTCGAACGTACCGACCGCGGGCGGAGCTATCGGTCTCGGCCCGGATCTTCGGCTCCCTCAACTGCAGTTACCTCGTGCCGAAGGTCACGCTCAAGAACACGGGCATGTCGCGCCTGCAGCTCGAGCAGACCGGCTCCGGCATCCGCGTCTCACATTGCATCGAGCAGCCAGAGATGCCGCTTCATCCAATAGCTTGGAGCGACGCAGGGCCTGCCTACTTGATGTTTGAGCACCATTTCTGGATCGAGCCAGGGGAGACCGTCGTCGACGAGCAGCATGTCATTCCGCTGCCGTCGTCATACACCGCCGTGAAACTCGACGTGCGACTCTGCATACGAACGAGGCGTTTTCCCAAACGAAACATCGAGATCAACGCGAATGCGGTCAGCTATCGTGAATCAGTGACCACAGGGAGAATGTGATGGAACGGGAGGATAAGCCGCAGCACGAAGAGAAGCAGAAGCCTGAGGATCCGCGCCGCACGCAAGAGTGGGAGCGCGCGAAGGTGCCGAAGCGAGACCCGAAGAAGGGAAGCAAGTGAGAAACGCAACGAAGAAGAGCGCGAAAAAAGCGGCGGCAAAGAAGTCCGCGGCAAAGAAGCGTTCCGCCTTCCCGTACGAGCGCGGGTCGCGACAACGGCCGGAGAGCGCTGAACGGACGAAGGAGTGGGAAGCCGCCAAGAAGCGACGGTAGCTGCGCACAGAAACAAGTTTTTCTTAGACAGACCGACCACCTCAGGGCACGCGCTCAACCAGACGATGACATCGCGTGACTCCATGGGGCCACTATGTCGCCCATGAGGCAATCAGCACATCCCGCCAGGCACCCACTGTCGCCGTCAGCAAACCGGATGAATTCGCGGCGCGTGTTCGGGGATAACGGCGATGGGTGCACCTTCGAACGAGATTGGGAACGAGAAGTCGGCTTGCGTCCGCTCAGCTTCCGATCTCCCGCGATCCGCCAGCTCAGGCAGAACTCGCCCGTGCCGCGACGGCACGGGCGTCAGGCGGTGAGCCTGACTGACGCCGTTGTGCGTGCAGTGCGCCGGTCGTATACTTGTGCGTCGGAGTGCGAAAGACCACGGATAATTTCGATGCGGTGCGCGCGCTGGCGCGTGAGTTCCCGGACCTGCAGGAGAGCACGATGTACGGTTCGCCGGCGCTCAAGCTCGGCGCCCGGTTAGTTGCGTGCATGCCGACTCACAGGTCAGCGGAGCCGGGGTCGCTTGTGGTGCGGACCGATTTCGAGCAGCGCGCCCAACTCCTCGCGGACGATCCGGGGATGTTCTACGTCACGGACCACTATGTCAGGCACCCTGTCGTGCTGGTGCGGATGAGCCGCCTGCAGCAGGACCAGCTGCGCGAAGTCGTCGCCGCCGCGCGACAATGCGTCCTCAGCCACGCCAATCAGAAGAAAGCCCGGCGGCGAAAGCAGGACAGGCATGACAGACAGCAATGAGCAGGACATAAATGAGCTTGTGCCGGTGTCGGGGCTGGTTCCGATGCTGCCGGTGCTGGATGTGGAGCGCTCGGTCAGCTTTTACAACCTGCTCGGCTTTGCAGTGGGGAATCGCGCGCCGCGAGATGGTCCCATCAACTGGGTATGGTTGTACTCTCCGAATATCCCGGACTGGCGTCGCGGACCAAACCTGATGCTCAGTCGCAGCGAGCGCGCCATCGATGCAGCCGGACCGAAGGTGGTTCTGTACCTGTACGCGACGAACCTCGCGGCCGTGCGCGAGAAACTCGTGCGTGCCGGACAGAATCCCGGCCCCATTCGCCACCCGGACTATCTCCCGAAGGGAGAGCTTCAACTCATCGACCCGGACGGGCATTGCCTGATGGTCGCCCAGAGCACGAGCGACACGCCGTAGTCTGCTGTCTCGGAAGTGTTTTTACCGCTTGCTGACGCGCGCGGCTCGGAAACTTGCTGACGGCGCGGCTCGGAAATGCGACGTGCAGGCGCAGCGATGCCGGTGCGTGGGCCACTGTTCATCTGTGGGTATGAGCCGCCAGGATCATTCCCACTTGCTAACGCGCGCGGATGGCGACCGTCCTCAGCGGTTCGCGAGCGGCAGCCGGAACGCAGTCATCTCCTGGCCGTTGCGAACCAGCAGGAGATCGCGAACCAGCACCGGGTGGTTCCAGGTTTTGCCCCTGATCGCGTTGAAGCGCGCAAGCTCGGTGAATTGCTCGTGCGTTGCCTTCACCAGCGCCAGCTCACCCTCTTCCGACAGCACGAGGAGCAAGTCCTGATCGGGCAAGAGGACCAGTTGTCCATTGCCGTAGCGTCCGCCCTTCCATTTGCGCATGCCGTCCCTGAGGTCGATGCAGGCGAGGATGCGGCCGTCGAAGCCAAACGCATGGCCGCCGTGGACGACGAAGTCGTTGAAGTACGGCTTGAGGCCGTTTGAAGTCCAGCGCTCCGCGACGGTCCACCCGTCAGTGCCGCGCGCGACCGCGATGCGGCGCATGCCGCTGTCTCCGCTGGCGACGATCAGCACGTCGCCGCCGGCCGTCATGGCCGGCTGCACGATGGGAAAGCCGCGCCACGGGTGCTCCCAGAGCCGCTTGCCATCGGCAGGCGCGACGGCGGTTGCACCGGCCCCGCTCATGAGCAAAACCTGCGGGACTCCGTCAAGCGTCACCAGATGCGGCGAGCTGTAGCTGGCGCCCCCGGCCGGGCCGAACCAGCGCGGCCTGCCGGTTGCGAGGTCGTAGGCAACGAGCTGGCCGGCGACCGCCACGATAACGACGTCGTTCACCACCAGCGGAGAACTCGCGAAGCCCCAGTCGGGGACCTTCGTCACGCCGCCGGCGAACGATGGAGACCCCTCGGTGTCGGCGGCGGCGCTGCGCGACCACACGACGGCGCCGTTAGCGGCGTCGAGCGCGTTCAGGATTCCAGTCGCTCCGAAGGTGTATAGGCGACCGTTGCTGAGGGTGGGCGTCGCTCGCGGACCGGCGCCGGCATTCGACTCAAAGAAGCGGGCCGAGTCGCGGTGTGTCCATACCGGCTCGCCGGTGCTCGCCTTGTAGCAGGCGACGACCTCGTGGTCACCGCGCTGCTCCTGGGTATAAACGAAATCGCCGCGGACCGCGAAAGACGACCAGCCCGGTCCGATCGGCCGCCGCCACAGCTCGACCGGGGGCGAGGCCGCCCAGTCGGTATCGATCCGCACGCCACGCACGATCCCGTCGCGCGCAGATCCGCGAAAGCCGGGCCAGTTGCGCGCCGAGGTCGCGGCTGCCGAAGGCGCCGAGAGTGCCGGGGGCTGATCGCGGGCTTCAATCACTGGGGATTGTCTCGGAGTTTTCGTGGCTACTGCAGCCGAGGGGAGCGAGGCCGGCTGGTTGCTGGCCTGCGCCATGGGCCGTTCTCCGCGACTCTCCGGCGCCGGAGTCGACGGACGCGCCGCGGGCTCGCGGCCGGCACGGGCCAGGAGCCGTTCCTCGGGGCTCTTCGCCCACCGCCAGCGGAATTCGGCAACGTGGTCACCGGTTATGCCTTCCGTCCGAACGAGCGTCCACACTCCGCTGGCAAGCAGGATACTTGCGGCGATCGTCGCCCGCCGAGGTCCATCAGAAAGGCGACGGCCGGCTGCCGCGCCGACGACAAGGGCGAGGCACAGGCCGGGGACGGCGTATGCGGCGAGCCACAGGGGCCCCATCGAGTCGTGTTTCAGTTGCCATGTCCCAGCCAGGGCCACAATCATCAGGACAACAGCGCCCAGGCGCTCGGACCAACGCGCTCGGCTCAAGAGCACCCACCACAAGACCACAGCCAGCGCGGCGCCGAAAGACCACATCATCCCGAGCGAAAAGCCCCTGAATCCGGGGATGACGGCCTTCAGGCCGAATCGCGCCAGCAACAGCAGAACCACGGCGATCACGCCGGGCCACAACCTGAGTGGCTTCCGACGAGCCGGTTCTTCAGCCCGCGCGTTGTTCATAGTGAGAGCATACGCGCGGCAGGACCGGATAGTTCCTTGGTTTCCGAGCAGACTCTCATCAAGAGCAGTGTGCAGGCGCCAGACGGCGCGCCAGGTAACTGGGGACCCATGCAGGCGCGAACTTATGCTGCCATCTCCGACGAGGGATATCGCAAACGCCAATTCCGTGCCCGATTTGTTTTCGTGGGGATTATTGCTGGCTGATCGCCATCACGAGCGACATCCGAGCCGCCGGACCGAACGGCGGCTTGATAGGTACACCTGCGGATCGGGGCGCTATCCGGTCAAGTTGAGAGCCCGCTCAGCTCCCGGATTGGCGGCCGCAGCAGGAGCAAACGGCTGGCAGATGCGTTGCGTTGAGGAACATACAATGTCAGCGCTTTAATGAGCGTCTCGTGATTCGCCCGAGTCGCAGGTCCCCCGCTCCTTGTTGGCGGAACACTGTACGGCAGCGGATCTTACGGACGGCGCCGCGCCGACAGGACGCGACACTCACTTTGCCAGCTGCCGAAGTATCGCATTCGCGCGCTCGCGCGTTGCCGGGTCCGATCCGGCGGCAGCTTTTCGAAGGTGGGGAACGGCGCTGCTCGAGTCGCCCGCGCTGGACAGCGCCGCGCCCAGGCCCAGATGCGCACGGGCGGATTCGGGCCTGATCCGAAGAACCTCGCGATAGTGTGTAACAGCATCGCGCGGTTGCCCCCTTGCCAGCAACAAATCTCCGAGCAGTTCGTGGGCATCGACAAATTCGGGGTCGGCACGCAGCGCGGCCTCTAACTCGCGCTGCGCGTCGTCGTAATGGCTGGTCCGGCCGAGCAGCATTGCATGGTTGTAACGCGTGGCGGCATCGCCGGGCCGCAGTCGCAGGGCGATTTCAAAATGCCCGCGCGCCTCCAGGGTGTTGCCTGCGGCTGCAAGCAGGTTGGCCAGGTTGCCGTGGGCGTCCGCGTAATCCGGACGAATCCGGATGGCTTCTCGAAAGGCCGATTCGGCGCGCTCCCGGTCGTTTCCCGCAAACCAGATAATGCCGAGATTGTTGCGGGCTTCGGGCAGATCGGAATCACGCTCGAGAGCCTTCGCTATCGCGGCGACGGCATCCGTGGTTCTGCCGAGCGCGCGGTAAGCCAGACCCAGTTCGTGCCAGGTCACAGCGTCATTGGGAGCAATCAGAGCGGCTCGCTCGAGCAGTTGCGCGGCTTCGGCGTGCTGCTGGGAACGGCGTAAGGCGGTTCCGAGTTTCTGAAGTGAAAATGCGGATTTCGGATTGCGCTCGACTGCGGCGCGGTACCAGGGGACAGCTTTGGTTAACTCGCCGTTCTTTTGCAGGGCCTCGGCGAGTTCCAGATAGT
>DASSSG010000793.1:0-3367 GCA_035708545.1 Bryobacteraceae bacterium
CCCCGCACACGAACGAGGCGTCGTCGGACGCAAGATATGCGATGGCTCCCGCGATATCTTCGGGCCGGCCAACATCAGCACGACTGATCTGCTCCAGCCCGGATTTGATGTTCGGGTTTTCCCACAGCATCGGCGTGTCGACCGCTCCGGGAAGTATCGCGTTCACGCGAATGCCTTTGACCCTGCCCTCGAGCGCGGCCGAGCGCGTCAGCGATACCACCGCCGCCTTCGCCGCCGCGTAGGAGCACACCAGCGGCGTCGTCTCTTCGGCATGGATGCTCGACACGTTCACCACGCAGCCGCCCGGCTTCATGCACAGAAACGCCTGCTTCGTGAAGTAGAACGTCCCCAGCAGGTCTACATGAAGGACGCGCAGCCAGTCGTCATTCGTGTGCTCCTCGAGCGGCTTGAAGACCATCAGTCCGGCGTTATTGACGATTACATCGATCCGCCCGAAACGCTCGAGCGCTCCCGCCACCGTGGCCTCTGCGTGCTCCTCCCGTGACACATCGCAGACCGTCGCCCATGCAGCGGGTGCGCCCGCCGCCTCTGCCTCGCGAGCGGCCGCGGCTGCTTTGTCGCCATTCAGGTCGGCGATCACGAGCCTCGCGCCTTCCGACGCAAAGCGCTTCGCCGTGGCGAGGCCGATGCCGCTCGCGCCTCCGGTTACGATGACTACTCGATCTGCAAAACGCGCGGCTGAGGTCACAGGTGCGAGCCCTCCGGTTGGCTCATGTCGCCTGCGGCAGCAGGCGCGAGCCTGCCGCGCCTGCGAGCCTCGCGGCGCGTCTCCCGGGCCCACTCCTCGTGGTGTTTGCTCGGCGGGACCACCGGCACGCGGAGGCACACGCTGTTGGTCGGGAGAACGTCTTTCCAGTCGTCAATGAGCTGCTTGTACGCGCGCCCCACAGCCCGGATGTTACGATCCAGGTCGTACAGCCCAAGCGGATTTACGCGCCCGTTCTGCTCGCGCAGCGCTGTGTCCCAGTCAATCTGATCCGTCAGCGAGTACCACGTGAACCCGACGATCGGGATCCCGTCATTGCGCACGCGCAGAACGTTCGCCCACTCTTTCCACAACCAGTACACCGCTTCATCGCCATTCGGCCCTTCGCTGATATTCGTCTCCGTGTGCATTACAGGCATGCGGTAGCGATCGTAGTATTGCCACGTGATGCCGTCGTAGCCGAAGACTTCGCCCGACGGGATCGTCGTACCGTCTTCGGCGACGCGATGCTCGTTGGTGACGTAATAATCGTTGCCCATGATGCAGTGGTGCTTCAGCCTGCTCTTCAGAAAGAAGTGATATTCGTCGCGCGTCATGCCGTTGTCCATCAGGTACTCGTACATCTCCGAATCGACCCGGCGGCCGTAATTGAGATCGAGTGAGAGGTAGCGGCGCGCGTTCATGATCTCGGCGGGCTTGATGGCTTTCGGGTTTTCAGCGTGAAAGTATTCCGACGATTCGCTTTGGATGAAGATCGCGTCCGGCCGCGGTTCGAGAATCGCGTGCATCGCGAGTACGTTCGCTTTGACGATATGCTTCAGCGCAGTGACGAATGCGCCGTCAGACGTGAGCTGCTCGTTCCACCAGCCGTACAGCGCCGAAAAAACAGCGCAAATGAACATTTCATTCACTGGTGTGTAGAGCTGCACCCATGGGTACCTGCGCGCGAAATCCTGCGTGTATGCCGCGAAGAGCTCCGGGAAATCGGGATTCTGGAAGTTGCCGATCCAGTCGGGAACACCGAAGTGACACAGATCGGAGATGACCACGATGTCCCGTTTCCGCAGATCATGCAGGGTCATGTCAGCGAACGCCCAGTCGTATTTCCCGGGCCCGAGCCAGGTCCGGTGGATCGGAGGACCATAGCGCAGGAACGAAATCCCAAGCTCCTGCACCAGATCGAAATCGCGCCGCCAGTGTTTGTAATGGCCGCACTTTTCCATTTCGTCGACGCGCGTACGGCCGCCGTTGATCGTTGGGTAGCTGTTCTCTATACCGGTTGCAAACAGGAACAAGGGGAGCATCCGTATCTCCGGCAGCAACTGCTGCTCAAACCGTGGACACGTGACAGTCCGGATGGTTTCTGCGATACGCTGCTCAAATGATCCGTGTTCTGTTCTTCGCCGCGCTCGCGGTTGTGGCCGCGTTTGCCCAGGATGATGGCCATCCTACACTCGCGATCGGATCGCCTGCTCCCGATTTCTCACTTCCGGGCATCGACGGGAAGACCCACAAGCTTGCGGATTATGGCGATGCCAGGGTCCTTGTGCTCGTCTTCACATGCAATCACTGCCCGACCGCCCAGCTCTACGAGAGCCGCATCAGGAAGCTCGCCGATGAGTACCGTGGCAAGGGTGTCGCTCTGGTCGCCATCTCGCCGAACGATCCAAACGCAATCCGGCTGAACGAGCTCGGCTATACCGATGTAAGCGACAGCCTCGAAGACATGAAGGTTCGCGCCGAGTACCGGCGATTCAACTTCCCCTACCTGTACGACGGCGAGACGCAGGCCGTATCGCGGGCATACGGCCCCAAAGCCACCCCGCACGTGTTCATCTTCGACCAGGAACGGAAGCTGCGCTACGAAGGGCGCGTCGACAACAGCCAGCGCGAGTCGCTCGTGAAAACCGAGGACGCGCGCAACGCCATCGATGCGCTGCTCGCCGGCCGGCCCGTGCCGGTCGCCCACACCGGCGTCTTCGGCTGCTCGACGAAATGGAAATCCAAACAGAGCGGACGTCTCGCGGAACTGAAGAAGATCGAAGCGGAGGCGGTCAACGTCGATCCGGTAACCGCGGACGAGCTCAGAAAGCTGCGCGCGAACCCGACCGGCAAGGTGCTCGTCGTGAACTTCTGGGCCACCTGGTGCGGTCCCTGTCTGGTCGAGTTCCCCGATCTTCAGACTACGTACCGCATGTACCGCGGGCGCGACTTTGATCTCGTGACGGTCGCGACCAACTTGCCGGACGAGAGGGCGGGCGTATTGAAGGTGCTCGAAAAGCAGCACGCCTCCAGCCGCAACCTGCACTTCGCGTCGGACGACACCTACGCCATGCAGGCGGCATTCGAGGCGAAGTGGGAGTCAGGCGTGCCCTTCACGATGGTGCTCGCGCCCGGAGGTAAGGTGCTGTACCAGAAGCAGGGCGAACTGGACATTCTCGAGCTGCGGCGCGTCGTGCTGGCCAACTTGCCCGATCCCGACTACATTGGCCATCGGGCGTACTGGGCGGCGCGTTAGCGGGTGATACGCCGTTCCGCCAGCCAGTCTTTGAGCCGATCGGGCCAGCTGTTCACAGGCAGCGGCTTCGCGATCGGGCGCAGCGCAGACCATGCGGTCCCGTCGGGTACATGTGCATCTCC
>DASSSG010000794.1:0-7479 GCA_035708545.1 Bryobacteraceae bacterium
GATCGGACGTTACCAGGCGAGCGCTGAAAGCCCGGGTTTCCGCCGGACTGTCAGTTCGATAGAGAAACTCGAGATCAACAGCTCGCTGCGTTTTGACATGCAGCTCGAGGTTGGCTCGGTTTCCGAGACCATTCAGGTGGAGGCCCAGGCAGTCGGAGTAGAAACGGTGATGCCCACACTCGGGCAGTCGGTCACCACGCAGGCAATCGAAAACCTTCCCCTGAACGGCCGCAACGTACTGGATCTGGCGTTGCTGCAACCCGGCGTAACGCCGAGCTCGCCACGCTCAGGCGCTTCCGGCACATTCAGCATTGCCGGCGGAAAGAGCGATTCGGTGACTTTCCTGCTCGACGGCGGCCTCAATAATAACCTGCTTAGCAATGGCGTCGTCTTCAACCCGAATCCGGATTCGATCCAGGAGTTCCGGATCCTGACGAGCAACTACACCGCTGAATACGGCCGGAACGCGGGTGGCATCATCAGCACCGTAGTGCGATCGGGCACCAACGCGCTGCACGGAAGCCTGTTCGAGTACGTCCGCAATGACGCGTTCAACGCGAACACATTCTTCAACAACGCAAATGGCGTTCCGCGGCCGATTCTGAAGCGGCATCAGTTCGGCGGAAGTCTGGGCGGGCCGGTATTGATTCCGAAGGTCGTCAGCGGAAAAGATCGTGTGTTCTGGTTCTTCGCGTGGCAATCGCAGCGACAGAGCGCGTTAATTCAAAACCCGTCTGTAAGGGTCCCTACACCAGCCGAGCTGAGTGGAGATTTCTCAGTCTCGAACGCAACGCGAACAGGGCCCGATCCGAGGGTCGTTACGTTTCTTCAGAACAACCCGTACTTCCAATCGGATCCGGCACTGGCGGCCCGGGGCATCATAAACCCGAGCCGTGTAAATTCGGTGACGAGGAACTATATCAAACTGGGCTTGATACCGACCTCTCCGACGGGCACGTTGTTTCCTCAGGGATCAGAGAAGCGGGATCATGACGAGTATCTCGGCAAGGGCGATATCCTCGCGACCACGACGGACCGCATTTCCATACTGCTCGGCTATCGCAAGCCCACGACCCTGAACCCGTTCAGCGCCGAAGCGAACGTACCGGGGTTCCCCACGACCACGACCACGAAACAATACTTCGGTAATGTTGCCTACACGAAGACGTTCACTCCAGCCGCGTTGAATGAGGCCCGCTTCACCGCGCAGCGCAATGACCAGCTGCAGGCGGTCCCGGCGCGCAAGCTGCCAACGCCGGCGGAAATGGGAGTCGTCGGAATCACCCCGGACAATCCAACAGGGCCACCACAGTACCGGTTGAACAGCGGCCTTCGAATCGGATTCAGCCGCGGTGGGCCGACGGCCCTGGTCGACAACACGTACGCGTTCACCGATACGTTCAGCTGGATTCGCAACCGGCACACGATGAAGTTCGGGTTTTTCTACTCTCCATACCAGGACAACACCGTGTACGATTTTTATATCAACGGACGCTTCCGGTTCTATGGCACCACCGGTCGCGGCTCCGGCAACGATATTGCTGACATGCTGTTCGGCCTGCCGGATCAGTACACGCAGTTTCCAGAGGCTCCGTCGAATATCCGTACGCATTCCTACGCCGGCTTTGCACAGGATGAATGGAAGATCACACGCAAACTGACGCTGAGTCTCGGTTTGCGATACGAGTACAACTCACCGAAAGAAGACACGCAGGGCAGGTCTTTCTCGCTCGCCTTCAACCAGCAGTCGCAGCGGTTCGTGAAAGCGCCCAAAGGATTGCTCTTCCCCGGCGACCCAGGCGCACCCAGCGGCGCGAACTTCCCGGACAAGAATGACTGGGCGCCGCGATTCGGGTTTGCGTATGCCGCGACATCCAGAACGAGCATCCGCGGCGGCTTCGGTGTATTTTATGACATTCTCAAGGGCGAAGATAATTTGCAGTTCAATGGTCAGGCGCCGTTCTTTGGGTTCAATTCATTCCGTTTCCCGCGGCTGACCTCAATTACGAGCGAGGTTCAGTTCCTGATCGATCCATACCGGTCGACGGGTAACGTGAACACGTTCCCCTCGCGTCCGCCCGCACGGGACATCGATTTTGGCGCCAATGGCTTCCTGCCATTCGGGGGCGGTGGCGTGTACTTCGTAGACCCGCATCTGCGCACACCGTACTTCTACCAGTACAATCTCAGCGTCCAGCACGAGATCGCGCACGCTCTGGTGGGCGAGCTCAGCTATGTCGGCTCGCAGATCCGGAAGAACACCCTGCTGGTGGATGCGAACCCGTACATTCGGGGAAGCGACGAGCTGCAGTGGTTCGACCTCCAATCGGGCGTTAAACCGGGCAACTTCTCGTATTTGTACGAATTCAAGAACGCCGAGAACGGCAACTACAACTCGATGGAGGCGAGCCTGACGAAGCGCTATTCAAGCACACGCTGGTTCGGAAGCAGCTTTTTCACTCTCGCGTGGACCTGGGCACACGCGCTCAACAACGGCGAAGGCTTCCGGGAAAGCAGCGCGCTGGTTCCGACCTACAACTGGCGGCAGTTCTACGCCTCCGGTGACAACGACATCCGTCACCGTATCGTCTTCAGCGGCGGGTGGGATTTGCCGTTCGGGCGAGGAGCGAAAAACTCATATGCCAAATACGCGGCAGGCGGATGGTCGATCTATCCGATCCTCACGTACAGGACCGGGTACGCGCTTGATATCTATTCCGGGCGTACCCCTGATGAAGGCATCCCCGGCCCTTCCGGCGCGGGCGATCCGGACCAGGTCCGGCCGAACCTGATTGGCAATATGGTGCTCACATTCAACCCGCGCAATCGGCAGACGTTCAACAACGTGACGGGCAACTTCTATTTCAATCCGGCGAACTTCGCGTATCCCGATACCGTACCGGGGAAATTCACATACGGCACGCTCGGCCGCAACGCGTTTCGCGGACCGACCCGGACCAACCTGGATCTGGCCGTCGTGAAGTCAACTCCGCTTGGGGGCGAACGGGCGCGAATCGAATTTCGCGCAGAAGCGTTCAACCTGTTCAACAGCACGCAATTCAGGGATCCGGCTACGGCGACCGGTTTGACGATGTCGTCCGGAACTTTTGGACAGATTTCGCAGACTTACGATCCGCGAATTTTGCAGCTTGCGCTGCGTTTGCAGTTCTAAGGAGGCTGTGCCTCAGACCGACAAGCTGTATTCGTCGCGGCATCTCAGTCCGGTGAACGTGTAGCGATGTCGGACCGCAAGGGAAGGACACCTGCGGTTTCCGACGACACCGTGCTCACACTGCAACTGCGGCATCGATACGTTGCCAGGGAGATTCAAGCCTGGACAGACAGAACCAGGCTCGCGGCCTGAAACTTGACTCATTCAGATCAACTTCCGTGCGTCAAGCCTGAGCTGGCGCGCCGGGCACGGCGCTGGCGCTCAGATGCGGCACGCAGCGGTGCCCGCCATTCTGCGTAAATCTGCGCAAACGACGGAGACCCTCGCGGACGAGGCGCGCAGTATCGCAGCAACGGCTTCTGTTACGCTGTGACCCGGCGGGTTCGCACGTCAGCGCATTGGCTGGCTGGTTTCCGCAGTACACGAGAACCGGTAGTCTGCCAAACTACTGCGGTGAATGGAAACGGGCAACTGGCCGGCGACCTCGTCGACTACACACCGCGATCGGCGCTCAGCTGCAATTTGGCGGGTGGCAGGGTTCATGCGTTTGCTCTGCAAATCGGGTTGTGCTTTCGCACACCTGTAGAAAACCCTGGTACTCAGGGGCGGGTAAGGATGGTACTTTCGGTAACCGACGTGCATATGCGTCAGTAACCAAACAACCAATCTGCGACGTCGCTTCGAGTTTTCAGCGACTTAGCGCTGGAAGGAGGATCCTCCATGCTTTCCACTCTGAAAGAATTACCCTCCGCCCATGCCTACCCGGTAAATATTCCCATCCTGCTTGTCAGCCCGCACCAAAACGATGTTGCTGCCCTGCGGCACATCCTGCACCACTCCGACTGGGATATCACCCCCGTCGAGACCGTGATTGCGGCGCGCAAGCATCTTTCACGACACGCCGCTGCTGTGGTTTTATGCGAGCGTGACCTGCCTGATGGAAGCTGGTCGGACATCCTCCGGACTACGTCGCAAATGGAACAATCGCCATTGCTGCTCGTCATCTCCCGCCATGCGGACGATGCCCTCTGGGCAGAGGTCCTCAACCTCGGCGGTTATGACGTGCTGCTCAAACCCTTCGACAAGGGAGAAGTGGCACGAGTGGTCGGCATGGCATGGCGTCACTGGTGGAGCATCTGCACCGGGTCTGCTGCACGTCGTGCGGCAGCACACATGCACCAGCAGGTGTAGTCTTCGTTACTTCAATTGCGACAGTACACTCCCCCGGCGCCGCACGACGGCATCCGGGGGTTTTTGTTGTGCGCGCCCGTTAATTAAACGCGCTACGACAGCACCTCGATATCCCAGCCAAATCCCGGCCGCTCCGGCGGCCGCGTGTATATTCCTTCGGGACCTCGTGTGATCTGATACTGCTCAGCCCAGAGTTCGTAAACCTGCTTCGGCCCGCCCGGCGCGGGCATGAAGAGCTCGGCCCACGGCGCATTTACGTTCGCGATAATCCAGTGGATCGCGCCGTTAAGGCCTCCGCCGTGTGGAATCACCGGAATGTCGTAAGCAGCCGCGAGAGCCCCGATGCGCCGCAACTCGGTCAGGCCGCCGCACCAGGTCAAGTCCGGTTGCCAGATCGACGCCGCATTATGCTCGAGCAGGTAGCGAAAACCATACCGTCCGTACTCGTGCTCACCCGTCGCGATGCGCGTGGATTTAATCGTGCTGTTGACGCGGCCGAAACCGGCGTAATCGTGCGGTTGCAGCACCTCTTCCATCCAGTAGATTCGATACGGCGCGAGCATCTCGGCCATCTCGATGGTGTAGCGCTCCGTCCATGCCATCCAGCAGTCGAGCATGATCTCGCCATCCGGCCCGAGCGCCTGCCGCGCCCGGCGCACGAGCTCAGCATTCTTTTTCATGCCCTCGCGGCCGTCCGCCGGACCGTGCGGAATCGCCAGCTTCAGCTTTGTGAAGCCGTACTCGACATGCTGCTCGATGTCATTGCCCGTGCAGTACGCAGGCACGCGAGGCTTCACCTCACCGCCGATCAGGCGGTACACCGGGACGTTCAGCGCCTTCCCGATGATGTCCCAGAGGGCGAGATCGATGCCGCTGATCGCGTTCATCGTTACTCCCATCCGCCCGTAGTGCATCGTCGAGCGCCAGCACATGTCCCACAGCCGCTCCACGTCGAACGGATCCTGACCGAGCAGCAACTTCGTCAGGTGCTCGGCAACGACCATTCCGCCGCCGGGTCCGCCATTTCCATAGCCCATGATTCCTTTGTCAGTCGCGATCTCGACCGTGAAGCTCGGCACTTTACCGGCATCCGGGAAGAACAGCGAGCGGGTCGCCTTGTACTCCGGATAGATCGACATCGGGTTGGCGACCTCGACATTCTGTGTCGACCAGGAGCCGGGGGCGGGCTTGTACGCCGGCGCGGGTTTCCGTGGCCGGGTCTTCACGAGCCGAATGCCCGTGATCTTCAGACGGCTCTTCTCGCCGATGCCTGGGCAGGGTGTTTGGGCGGCAAACGCCGCGGCGGGCGCACTCGCGAGAAATGTACGGCGATTCATCGCAACACCTCCGAATGAGCCCGAGTATATATGCTGGAACGTACGCCTGCACATGAGCAATCAAGCGAAGGTCCGGGTCGGAATCATTGGTTCGCGGTTCGAAGCGGACATTCACGCAGCATCGTTTCAGATCATGCCCGAGGAGGCTGAGGTGGTGGCGGTTGCGTCGCCGACTCCTGGCCATGCCGAAGAGCTGGCGGCGCGCTACGGTGTTGCCCGTGTCTTCCGCGACTATCGCGAGATGCTCGCCGAACGCGATATCGGCATGATCACCATCGCGGCCCCCAATCATCTGCACGCCCGCATGACGTGCGATGCAGCGCGCGCCGGCAAGCATGTTGTCTGCGAGAAGCCACTCTGCCTCACGCTCGCCGAAGCGGATGAAATGATCGATGTGTGCCGGCGTGAGGGCGTCCTGCTCCTCTATGCCGAGGAGCTGTTCTTCACGCCGAAATATGTCAAAGCCAAAGAGATGGCGGAGCAGGGCGCCTTCGGCCGCGTGTACCTCGTAAAGCAAAGCGAAAAGCATTTTGGGCCGCACAGCGACTGGTTCTGGGATGTGGCGAAGTCGGGCGGCGGCGTCCTGATGGACATGGGCTGTCATGGGATCGCGTTCTGCTGGTGGTTCCTCGGCAGGCCGAGAATCCGCAGCGTCTACGCACATCTGGCCACGCACGTGCACGGCGCGCGGACCAAAGGCGAGGACGACGCCGTGTGCATCCTTGAGTTCGAAGGTGGCGCCATCGCCGTGGTCGAGACGAGCTGGGCCCGCCGCGGCGGGATGGACGATCGCGTCGAGGTCTATGGCGAAGGCGGCGTCACCTACGCGAACCTCCACATGGGCAACGCGCTCCCGACTTACAGCGAATACGGTTTCGGCTACGCAGCGGAAAAAGCGCCGAGTACGAAAGGCTGGAGCTATCCCGTGTTCGACGAGCTCTGGAACTACGGATTCCCGCACGAGATGCGGCACTTCGCGCGCTGCGTTCGAGGAAAGGAGACGCCGCAGGCCACCGGCGAAGATGGGCGCGCCGTGCTCGAGACGATTTTTGCTGCCTATGCTGCGGCGGGCGGCGGCGCTCGCGTTGCAATGCCGTTTACTCCGGAACCCGGCAGTCTGCCGATCGAGGGCTGGCTTGGCCGGCTGGCACGGTCATGATCGCTGTTGGTTACGAAAAGCTGCAGGGCGCATATCTGCGCGACATACTGGATCAGCCGCGAGCGTTACAGCAGACAATTGCGGGCCTGGAGCGCATGCCTGCGCTCGAGGCGCTTGTCGCTGACCTGCGCGGCGGGCGCCGGCGGCGGATCGTCCTCACCGGCATGGGCGGGTCGTACCACATCCTGCATCCGTTGCATTTGCGGCTGATCGCGCGCGGTTTCGACTGCAGCCTCGCTGAAACCTCGGAGCTGGTCTGGACGATGCCGGCCCTGCTTGCGCCGGAGAACGTCGTCATCGCCGTATCTCAGTCCGGGGAGAGCGCAGAGATAGTCCGGTTGCTGGCTCACAGCGCGCCCCTTTTCGTCGGCGTAACGAATACACCCGGTTCTACGCTGGCCACGCACGCGGCCATCACAATCCTGACGCGGGCGGGCCAGGAGGCGGCGGTTTCGTGCAAAACGGCGATCACGGCCATGGCGGCGCTTGACTGGCTCGGCGAGCATCTCGCGGGAGGAGATCTGCCGGCGGTTCGGCGCGAGCTCGAGCAGGTCGTTCCAGCAGCGGCGAATTATCTCTCCGGCTGGCGCGAGCATGTAGCGACTCTGGTCGGCGCGCTC
>DASSSG010000795.1:0-5308 GCA_035708545.1 Bryobacteraceae bacterium
TGGCGATCGATATCGATCGTCGCGGTTGCTTCGTAGACCGGGACCAGGCGCACCGAGATGATGAGAGTCGCAAGCACGCACGCGGCGACGAAGCCGGCGATCTTCCAGCGGTGCCGCCGCAGGATCCACAGGTAATGCGAAAGCGGAACGCTCGGCTGCGCACCGTCGAAATCCGGCGCCGGCGGCTGAACGCATGTCGCGGCCTGCGGCTGCGCTGCGGGCTGAACGCGCCGATCCACGACCGCCGGGAGATTGCCGTTCTTCTGCATGTTGGTTCGCCTTACCGGCCCGCGTAGATCAGCGCCGTCGCGCCGGCGGTGCTGCCGAACAGGAGCGCTCGCTCGAGCGCCGCAATGCTGAGCTTGCGACCCTTGTTCTCCGGTACGTACAGAATGTCGGCCGCGACCACGGCGACGTCGGAGCGCTTGCGGCGGAGTATCTGGTCCAGCTCGACAGGAATTTCCCTGCGCGTGCCGTTAGCTTCGCGGCGATAGATATAAGCCTGCTTTGAGGAGAACGCCGTCAGGCCCTCGGCCAGCGCGAGCATCTGCAGAACTGTGCTCTCGTCGCTGTCGCGCAGTACGAACGAGCCCGGCTTTTTGACGTTGCCGACCACGAATGCCTTACCAGCCTCAACAACACGGATCTCTTCGCCCCCGGCAAGCGCCACGTTCAGTGCGTCGTCGGCGCTTTCGAGCAGGCCCTTGACCGGAACGCGTTGCACTTCCGCGCCCGGTTTGGATACAAGAATTTCCGAACCGGCGTGTTCGCTCAGACCGCCGGCTTTGCTGATGGCGTCCAGCAACCGCATGGGCCCGATCGCCTGGAACGTCTGCGGCTGCTTGACGGCTCCTGCGACGATGATCGGCCGGCTATGGTACTCGGCTACCGTGACAGTGACGACAGGTCCGATGAGAATCTCTTCCTTCTCGAGTGCCTCCGCGATGGCGCCTTCCACCTGAGCGGGCATGCTCCCGGCAACCTTGATGCGCGATCGCAGCATCGGTAGCCGTATGTTGCCGTCGGCACTGACCCGGACCATCCTGCTGAGCTCGGGGGCATCATATACAGATACCGAGAGCAGATCGTTGGCTCCAATCGGGTGCGCGGGAAGGTTCGTTGCCGGCGAGTCGGTGGTTGCGGCTGGCCTCGGTTGCGCGAAGCCCGCAGCGGCAAGGCACAGAAGCAGAACGAGCGTTGTCATGCTGTGATTGACGGGTCTGGCTGTTGATGAATGTGGTTGGCGAGTTCGTCTTTGACCTGAGCTACATCCTGCTCCACTTTGGTAATGCGGTCCTCGAGTACTATCAGGGCATCACAGTGGGTGTGAGCGGCGGGCGGGCCCAGCAAGGTATTGCGCGCGAACTCCGAGACCGAGCGGGCTCCCTGACCTTCCGAGGCGTCGCGGAGGCGCTCATATTCTTCCCTCGTCATACGAAGGCTGACCAGGCGTGTGCGAGGATTCTGCATGATCAGGCGGGAATGGCGGCCGGCAGTTCACGTACCGGCGCCACGGAATCGAGCTCAACCTGGACCGATACCGCGCGGTTGAGCAGTTCGATATTCACTACCACACGGGTCGTCCCGTTCACGTGCGCGAGCACGCCCTGCATGCCATACAGTGGGCCGTCGAGGATCTTCACCTGCATGCCGGTCCGGAGGCCCGCGAGCGGCTCCAGGTTCAGCCCCGATTCCGCCATGCGGTGGATTCTTTCGATTTCGTGATCCTCGAGCGGGACCAACTTCGAGGCAAATGACACCGCGCCGCGAACGCCGGGCGTGTTGAGGACCGGGGCTCGTTCCGCCATTGCGAAGCGGCAGAATGCATAGCCGGGAAACAGCGGCAGCGTGATCGTCTTCACGCGGTCCGACCAGCGGCGGCGAACGCGGTAGACCGGCACGGACGCTTCATACCCCTTGCTTTCGAGGTGTTGTTTGACCGCCAGTTCGTGTTGTGGCGCGATGGTTAACGCAAACCACTGTTGGCCTCGGTTTGGATTCATTCCATGCTCGGACATAGCTCACGCTCTGTGAGTCCCATCCGCATCTTTCATCCGGCGCGCAAAGAAGATCACGCCTGGGGCGTGCGCCTCTTCACAACGTCATACGGTGGCCTCACATCCGTAGTGCAGACCCGTTCGGAGGAATCTCAAAGAAACTTCGCGCAGACTGAATCTTCAATCGCGAAGATGCATCCGTAAGACGATGCGCTTAGCACTAATCCTGGTCATGGCTGCCGCTCTGGGATTTGCCCAGAGAAACACCTCATTCGAGACCAGGCCTGATACTCTGCAACCGGAACTGCGTTTGTGGAAGGTGAGTGTGGCCGCCCTGGCCGGCGCCTCGGCGCTCGATGTTGCTTCCTCATGGGGCAAGTGCTGCGAAGCGAACACCTTCCTCGCGTCGCCCGACCGGAATTTCGGCGCCCGCGGGCTTGCCATCAAATCGGGAACCCTCAGCGGCCAGATACTTCTGCAGTACCTCCTCGTCCGTCGCAATCCGAAGCTTTCGAAGGTGCTCGGGATCATCAATTTCACTGGAGCAGGTGCGATCACGGGCGTGGCGATTCGCAACTACGGCATCCCGCAGAGGCGCTGATGCGGACGGCACCACTGAGACTGACGCCGGCCAGGAAGAAGACCGCGCAGGCGAGCGCGGGCTTCTGTAGCGGGAAGTCCACCAGCGCGTGAACGAGGACGGCAGGAATCCCGAGGGCCCAGAGATCTCTTCGGAGTTGCAGCGCCGCTACGCAGGCGAAGACGGCGAGTATCGCGAGCAATGGCAGGCCACCTTCGGCCGTCCACTCCGCCCAGTCGTTGTGCGCGTGATTCATGTAGATTCCAGGCGGGTCGAAGACGGCGAAGGCGGGGTAGACGGCCGGCCAGGTGCCGAGTCCGAAACCGGTGAGCGGCCGGGAGCGGATCATGTCCAGGCTCGCGGTGAGCATCTCGCGGCGATACGCGAAGGGGTCGTCCGCGGAGAACCTCTCCCAAACACAGGTCCAGCCGCCGACGAGCGTACAGAGGGCGAGACTGGCGGCGATGAGCCCGGCCGCGCGGTAATTGCGGCGATGCCCAACGACCGCAGCGACGAGGAAGACCAGCGCCTCCGTGCAGACGATGATGGTTCCGGCTCGTGACGCCGATGCAACCACGGAAGCGAACATCAGGCCGGCGCAGGCGGCAGGAACCAGCAGCCACCGCCGCTGTCGGATCGAGGCCGCGAGCGCGATCGGCAGCAGCAGTTCGATGAACGCGGCGTACTGGTCGCGATTCGCGAACGTGCCTGCGGCCTCTGCCCGGTATGCGGTTTCGAAGCTCCAGAAAACCTTGCCGGCGCTGGTGTACCACTGCAGAAGTGCGAGCAGACTGAATGCTCCGCCGAACCAGACAATGACCGACTTCAGCCGGTCACGGTTTTCGGGGCGCTGGAAGCCGGCGTATGCCGCCGAGAAGACTGCGGCGCGCGCGAGCCAGGCGGTCACTGAGTTCCAGGTTTCAAACGGATAGACCGTCCACCGGAGGAACGCCTGCGCGATTCCCAGCGCCGCGCACGCGAGCGGAACCAGGACGGCCCAATGCACCGGCAACTCGACGCGTGCCATCAGGGCGTACAGCACGCAGCCGGCCGCCAGCATCAGAGCCCCGGCATGCATGAGGCCCGCCGAGGGCGGTTCCATCCACGCCGTAAGCACGCCTCCGAGAACAACCATGCCAGCCGCCGGGCCGAGTGCTTTCACGGCAGCAACTCGAGCTTCGCAGCCAGGAGATCCAGCAGGCCTGCGATCCGGACCGTGCCGGGTTGGCGGTTGTACTCGAGCATCAGCCGGGCCAGCGTGCAGGTGGGCAATGTCGAGAATGGGACGGAGGTCGTGGCGGCCAGCGGTGCGGATGCCAGCGCTTCGCGAGACGGCGCACACTCGATCCGCCAGGAGAGTCCGGCGGTCGCAGCGAGTTGCGCGATGTCGGCCTGAACTGTGAACCGATAAGCGCGCCCGCCGAGAACGGGGGCGATCTGCTCGAGCAGAACGGCGTGCTCCGGTTGCCCGCCCGACAGCTCGATGCGCAGCCCGCCGGGAGCAGGCCGGAGATCGACGCCGGCCAACGGGTCGTGACGCCAGTTGAATCCCCGCACCTTCTCGTATGCGAACCGCCCGTTGGTGAGCGAGCGGCCGGAAGTCGCGTCCAGCTTCTCGAAGACGCGCAATCGATTCCAGACGGCTACAGCGGCGTCCGCCTCGCCGGCTTCGATCAGGTGCTCACAGCTGTGAACGAGCGCCGGCCGATGCTCCGGCGTCACAGGCAACAGCGTCGCGATCTGGGCAAGCGGCTTTAGGCGATTCTCGGCGATCGCAATTGGCAAATACGCGGCCAGGGCGTGCTCGGTTCGCAGCTCGAGGAGAGAAGGTATGGAGTCCGGATCCGCGCCGGCATCGCGGGCGAGGCGAACGATGCGTCCGACGTCCGCTCTGTCAATTGCGGCCGCGGCGGCGGCGGTTCTCCACAACTCAGGAAACCTGTTGCGTCGCGCGTAGAAGGCCGCCAGCGCGTACCGGGGCCTGAACCGGCGGCTGGCTTCAGTGGCACGTATGTAGAAGGACTCGGCGGCGGCCATATCCTGCTCTGCCTCGGCGTGCAGGGCAAGGCCGACAAGCGCATCGGCTTCGTATGGATTCAACTCGATGGCGCGGTGGAATGCGGCGGCGGACGCATTCGGATTCTTCTGAAGGAGCAGGACTCCGAGCCGGCGCCACTTGGCTGCATCCGACGGCTTGAAGGCGAGCGCGGCTCGGAGTCCCTCCGGCGAGCCGTCCTGCGCGCACCATTCGGAGCGCCAAACGGCCAATTCGCGCAGCGCCGCCCCGGCGGAAATCAGTGCGGCGCAGGGTAATAGCAGCCACGCGGCAGAGCAGCGCACTATAAGCAGTGCCGCCGAAGCCCGATATTTCTCAGCCGCGCCGCATGACAGATGTCATACAGGCAAATAAATATAAGAATTCTTTGTCTTGCCGATAACCATAGTGACAGGGACGAAAATCCTGGGAAGGCACTTGTGTTTTCCCCAACAGGAGTTAATACGAATGAAGAAATTGCTGTTAATAATAGCGGCCGTGCTTGTCTGCGGCTCGCTCGTTGCGACGGCCGCGCCTCGCCCGTCAGCTTCCCCCCAGGGTGGCACCGCACCGTCGACCATGTCGGGAACGCTGACCAGAGCGGGTGACAAGTACTTCCTCACCGATACCGCCACTAAAGCAAGGGTGGAGGTGCGCGGTGAGGGGCTCGCGAAGTATGTGGGCCAGAAAGTAAGC
>DASSSG010000796.1:0-2746 GCA_035708545.1 Bryobacteraceae bacterium
CGACTACTTGGCCTGCGCCGCTGCTTTGTCGTAGACTTCCACCCAGGTCGCCTCGCCTTCGGGAGACCTCAGCGTAATGCGCCGGGTGAGGCGCCTGCCGTCTCGCGACAGACTGGTCGCGGCCGTTTCCACGCTCTTGCCGTCCATGGATGTGGCAGTTGTCCTGATGGTGAAGTCGTTCTGTCGCTCCACTTTGAGCTTTCGCTGAACCTGGTCTTCGGTGAGAGTGTATTCCTGTCCGTCGATCGCGCCATCGAAGCTGAACGTCGTGGCCTGGCCTTCGAGAGTCGACGTCAGCTCACCCGTGTATTTCAGCCTGGGGTCCTGATGCTGGATGTCGATCACGATGTTCTGCGGCGCCTTCTTCTTTCCCCATTTCGACTCCTTTATATTGAGCACCCAGTGCCCGCTCATATTCGCGGGAGCGGCCAAAAGCCCGGCCGGCGCGAACACGCACACAAGCGTCGCGAGAATAGTGGATTTGGAGGTACGTCCCATGACGAGGATTAGACACGTCAGCGAGGGCTTATCGTACAATCCAGCGATGGATGGATTTCAGTCGCCGGACATTCGGCCATGTCGGCCATGAGCGCCCCGGGAATCCTCATCACGGCGCTGGCGGAGATTCGCGGACAGATTGGGGCTCACCGTGGGGCAGCTCTCGCTGACGCACCTCGTTCGTAGACCCGCGGAGCGCAATCAGGCGTCCCCGCCCTCCGTTATCCTGCTGCATGGAGTCGGCAGCAATGAGCGCGACCTGTTCGGTCTGGCTCCGGAACTGGATCCGCGGTTGTTTATCGTGAGCGCCCGCGGTCCCCTGACCCGCTCTCCGGGATCCTATGCCTGGTTTCCGGTCCAGTTCACGCCCACGGGTTTTCTCATAGACGAGGATGAGGCCGAGAACAGCCGGCTGTTGGTGTTGCGATTCACCGGAGAAATCGTCGCCGAGTACGGCCTCGATCCGCGCCGCGTGTTCCTCATGGGATTCAGCCAGGGCTGTATCATGAGCCTCTACGCCGCCCTCACCGAGCCGGAACGCTTTCGCGGCGTTGTCGGAATGAGCGGACGCTTGCTGCCGCAGGCCGTTACGAAGATGGCGCCGGCGGACCGGCTGCGCGGGTTCCCGATACTGGTCGTCCACGGAACCGAGGACACGACGATCGGCATCGATTACGGCCGCAGCATTCGGGAACAACTCGGCAAGCTTCCCGTGGACCTCGAATATCGGGAATACCCGATGGGCCACTGGGTCAGTTCGGCGAGCCTCGCGCACGCGAAGGCATGGCTGACGCGGCATGTGGATGCGACGCAGCCCTGATAGCGGAGCACAATCGGAGCTGTTGCCGCATATTCCCCTTGCGCTTCGACAAGAACCGATGGTACTCTTGTCGAAGCACAAAGGGAGGGAGCCATGCCCAAATCACTGGATCTGCCGCAAGGCACACTCGATCTCCTGATCCTCAAGGCCCTGGCGCTCGGCCCGATGCACGGCTATGGCGTGTCGCTGCGGATCTTGCAGCTCTCCGGCCACAATCTCGAGGTGCACCAGGGCTCGCTTTACCCCGCCCTGCACCGTCTCGAGCATTCGGGCTGGATCACCAGCGAGTGGGGCGAAAGCGAAAACAACCGCAAGGCGAAGTTCTATAGCCTCACGAAGGCGGGCCGCGCGCGGCTCGAATCGGAAACCGCGCGCTGGGCGAGCCTTACCAGTGCCGTCGGCCTGGTGCTCCAGGCGAGAGAGGTCTGAACGTGCGCGCGCTCGACATTCTGAAGATGCGATGGCGGTCGCTTGCCGGCCGTCAACGCCTCGAGGACGAGCTCGACGCCGAGTTGCGCTTCCACTTCGAGCAAACGATTGCCCGCTACATTCGCGAGGGAATGACCGCCGACGACGCGCGCCGCCGAGCCCGCATTGACTACGGCGGCCCCGACCAGATCAAAGAAGAGTGCCGTCAGGCTCGCGGCGTCAGCTTCGTCGAGAACCTGAAGAGCGACATTGCCTATGCGCTGCGGGGCTTTGGCAAGAACCCGGCCTTCACGCTGACGGCAATCGCCACCCTGGCCGTCGGCATCGGCGTGAACACCGCGCTGTTCACCGTCGTCTACTCGGCCGTGTTCCGGCCGCTGCCGGTCAGCAGTCCCGCGAACATCCGCAACGTACACATTCGACGCACGGGCGAAGGCCCCCGCAGCTCCTACGGCCACCCATACGCCGTCTCGTTCGCTGACTTCAACTACATTCGGGCCCATGCACGGGCCATCGATCTCGCCGCCGTCGACAACAACGAGCTGAGCTGGCGTGGCCATTCCGAGCTGGTCAAATGCCAGTTGGTCAGCGACAATCTGTTGCCGCTGATCGGATCGCGCCCGGTTCTCGGGCGATTTTTCGTGGCGGAAGAGGCCACGCGCCCAGGCGCCTCCCCCGTCGTCGTTCTCAGCTATGCGGCCTGGCAGCGCTGGCTCGGCGGTACGGTCGATATCGTGGGCCGCCCGATGGTCCTGAACCGGACCGCCTTCACGATCATCGGGGTCGCCGACGAGAAGACCACCGGGCCTCTGGCGTTTCGCCCCGACGTGTGGATTCCCGCCACGATGCAGGCGCTCACCCGGCCTGGCGAGCCGCTGGTCCTCGATCCGCGAGCTGGCTGGCTCAGTGTAATCGGCCGAAAGCGAGCTGGTTTCTCGGATGAGGCAGTGCGCGCCGAATTGTCCGTGCTCGCGCAGCAGGCTGTCGAGGCCCACAGCC
>DASSSG010000797.1:0-5309 GCA_035708545.1 Bryobacteraceae bacterium
AGAACAACCGGCACCTCGAGATTGCCCAGGTCTGCGCCCCACGGAAAATTCACCTGATGTTCGAAAAGCCGCTCGCCTCGAGCTACAAGGACGCAGTCGCGATCCGCCAACTCGCTCACAGGCATGGCGTCAACGTGATGACGAACTATCAGATGGCGTGGTGGCCGGCGAATTACGCGGCCAAAGCCCAGGCCGACTCCGGCGCGCTCGGAAAGATCTGGCGTCTCCACGGCATCGTGGGCCACGGTGGCCCCGGGGGACCAACAGGCCTGAACAAATGGTTCTTTGAATGGCTGACCGATCCGGTAAAGAACGGCGCCGGCGCGCTCATCGATTTCGGCTGCTACAACGCGCTCTGGAGCCTCTGGTACCTGGGCAGGCCGGATAGCGTGTATGCGGCAGTCAACAGGCTCCAGCCCGAGCGCTTCCCGAAGGTCGAAGACAACGCGGCTATCATTCTCCATTACCCGCAGGGAGTCGGCATCTTCGAAGCCAGCTGGGACCTGCCGCGCGGCTTCCAGGACCTCGAGGTGTTCGGACGCGAGGGCAGCGTCTACATGGCCAACAACCGCGTCGAAGTCCGGAAGAGCCGCGCGCCCGCGCAGGCGCTCGAGCTGAAGCCGCTGCCGCCGGAACAGGCCGAACCGATCGCGTTCATGATCGATTCGCTGCGGAGCAAGAGGCCGGTCGAGGGGCTGACCGCACTCGACATCAATGTCGATGTAGTGCAGATTATGGATGCGGCAAAAGAGTCCGCGCGGACGGGAAAGGCGGTCGCTCTGACTACCGCAACAGCATCGCGGTCGAGACGGCGGTCAGAGTGACCACCACGACTCCGCCGATGAACCGCAGCAGGCGTTCGTGGGCTCCTGACGTGTGGGTGTAGATCACCGCAAAGATATCCGCGGCACACACAAGCGGCAGTAGCCAGCCGGCCGACTGCCTCGCATCCCCTGCCGCCAGTCCCATCACCGGCACGACGACAATACTCAGGCTCGGTACGCCGGTCTTCGACGCGCCCGCACAAGATGCGCACGCGTCCCCGAGCAGCCACTGCACGGCCGTCA
Source organism: Bryobacteraceae bacterium (assembly GCA_035708545.1). Lineage (GTDB taxonomy): Bacteria > Acidobacteriota > Terriglobia > Bryobacterales > Bryobacteraceae > DASSSG01. The sequence continues at coordinate 1,068 of DASSSG010000797.1, forward strand.
GTTCGCGCAATCCGGCTATTTCTCGAGACGGTAGATCGTGAGGCCGCTCAGCAGCTTCGGATAGAAATCGGTCGACTTCTGTGGCATCACGCCGCCGGCGAAGCTCGTGTCGGCTACCTGCTCGATGGTTGTCGGCTCGAGCAGAAACCCGATCTGCGCGTTGCCGTTGCGCACCTCGTGAGACGCGGTGTCGAGACCGCGTATGTAGCGTATGTGCTGCTCGTCGCGCACAGCTTCGGCGCTGACCCCGAGAGCACCTTCGATGAGTTTTTCGTGCAGCACGCGGACATCGAGCGCGCCCTGGCGGGGGCGGGTCAGCAGCCACACGTGATCTGTATGCGGAAAGGCGACACCGATCCGAATGACCTCAGGGTCGAACTGCTCCCATATCTGGCGGAGCGCGGCGAAAGAATCGACCTTTGCAACTGTGAACGAGCTGGAGACGTTCTTCAGGAATGCCTCGCGGTCGATGTCGCCGAGGGCGCGAAGCACGCGATGGGTAGCGAGTATGCGCAGACCCGGCGAGTGCATGTTGACGAACGTCATCATCACTTTGCCGGCATCATCGAGCTCGGGATGATCGTGTTTGAAGGCGAGCGCAGTCTCATATCGGTGATGGCCATCGGCGATCAGGAGCTTCCTGTCGCTCATGACTGACCGGATGTTCTCGATAGTCGCCGGGTCGTCGATGCGATACAACCGATGCACCGCGTCGTATTCGTCCGTTAGGTCTGCGACGGGACTTCCGCGCGCGGCTTCGTCGAGTATGCGGTCGATGCGCCGTTCCGGGTCACCGTAGAGCATGAAGATCTGGCCGAAGTGCGCGCGCGTATGCTCGAGCACCTGACGGCGGTCCTTCTTTGGTCCCGATAAAGTCTGCTCATGCCGGTGTACGACTCCGGCGGTATATTCCTCTACCGCTCCGAGGCCGATGAAACCCTTACGGGTTAAGCGCTCGTGGCTGTCCGGGACTGTAAAGTCCTGAAAGTATGCGTAGAACGCCGGCTCAGAGTCGCGGACGAGGATGCCTGCGGCGATCCAATCGTTGAAATACTTTGCGGCGCGGGTGTAGACATTGTCGGTCCCGGTGTCGGACGGGAAGCGTTCGCCGAGGATGATGCGGACCAGGTTATGCGGGCTGGCGGCCAGGTACCGAGCCTGCATGTCGGGGCTGATCTTGTCATAGGGCTGTGTAACGAGGTGCTTCAGATCACCCGCTTTCGAGCTGTAGCGATACGGCTGGAACGGGAAGATCCGGGCCATGAAGGTATCAGGATAACAACGGAGTACAGGGTTAACGGACAGTTCAAAAAGGAAGCTGAATTAGGGAGTTTCCCCAGGGGTTGTGCCGGTACACTTCCGGTACGATTCCCCAAGGGGGAACGCACAAGATGGCGGCGACAGTTCGACGCGGACAGCTTTCGCGCAGATCTGGTTTCACTCTGATCGCGGCTGCAGTCTGTTCGTTCGTGGTGATCGGTGCGACGGGCCTGGCTGTCGATATAGGCCGGATGTACATCGCCAGGAACGAGCTGCAGGCCTTTGTGGACGCGGCCGCGATTGCGGCGACGCAGCAGCTGGACGGCACCACTTCGGGTCTGAACCGAGCACAAACTGCCGCGCAGAACACGCCAAATAAGTGGAACCTCAACACGCAGCAGGTGACGAACGTGTTGGTCGACTTTTCGCAGCCCGATCCCGGCGGCGGTTTGAACTTCGCCTGGGCAGCGGCCCCGAACCCCGCGACCTTGTACAGCGTCGTGCGTGTGCGTGCGAACGCGCCGGTGCCGCTGTTCTTCATCTCGGGTCTGGCCGGGCGGAACGCGTCATTTGTGGCCGCACAGGCGATAGGCGCGCAGACCCCTGTCACAACTTTCAGGCAGGGACTGTTCCCGTTCTCGCCGTTCGGGCACCTGTTCGAGATCGGCACGCCTGGGGCGCCCCCCTGCGGCTCGCCCATGACGCAGGGCTGCAGAGACCAGGTGAGCGGGCTGATTGTGGGAAATGAATACACGCTGCGCTGGCCCTCTAACCCGAGCCTCGGCAACGGCAACAACGGCAGCGGCTCCAATATGTGCTCAGGCGATCGCGCATCCGGACAGACGATCATCGACATCGCCAACTCTGCGGGAGCATCAGAACGCGGATTTATCGAGAATACCGCCGCCAGCGTATCGCGGGAAACGGTCGTCAACGATTACCAGTCGATCACGCGATCCGTCGGCGACCTTGTGACGATGACAGGCGGCGCGATGCAGACAATCTATGACGCTCTGCAGGAACGGATCCTGCAGGACACCAACCAGGCTGCGACGAACGCGTCGGCGTATTTCGGCGCACCGCACAATAACCGGCGAGTTGTTGCGTGCCTCATCAACGACGGAACGGTAGTCAACGGGAACCAGTTCCGCTCAATCGAGGTCGGCGCCTTCCTCCTGCTGCCCGGCGCGACGTATGGCAGTGGCGGAAATCAGGCCTGGTGCGCTGTATACCTGGGCCCGTATTGCCAGGGGTGTCTCGGAAGTGCGGCCGGCTCGAGCGGCGCGTACGTTGTGAGGCTGCTGCAATGAGGCGCTCAGAAAGAGACAGCAACCGGCGCGGGAACGCGCTCGTCGAATTTGCCATCGCGTTCACGTTTATCAGCGTGCTGTTCACCGGCGTGTTCCAGTTCGGATACACGTTCTACCTGTATAACAACCTCCTGACGAACATACGGGCAGGCGCCAGATACGCTGCCCAGAAGTCCTACACCCCGGGACCAGGCACGACCGTGAGCAACCCTGTACCCCAGAGCGCATACGTAGCCGCCGTCAAAAACATGGTCGTTTACGGCACGCCGAATCCGACAGACGCCAGTCGGCCAGTGGTGCCGGATCTGACGACCGCAAACGTCGAGGTTGTCCCGAGCGTCGATTCCAACGGAATCCCACAATCGATCACTGTCCGTATCTCGCGGGCGAATCCCTTCACCATTAACGCTGTGGTCGCAAGCAAGCGCCTGGTCGGGAAACCGTCAGTTACGTTCCAGTACACAGGCATTTACTCGGCAGTCCCATAGGAGCGAGCACATGCGGCGAAACAAGAAATACGAAGCGGGCAGTGCGATGGTCGAATCGGCGCTGATTCTGATGATCTTCGTCTCGACACTGCTGGCCGTTGTCGATTTCGGGCAGTTCCTGTTCTTCCACCAGGTGCTGACCGAGCGCGTCCGGAATGCCGCGCGCATGGGGGCGTTGAACTGGACCCGCGGCTGCCACGAGGACTGCGTCAAGAACCTGGTGGTTTACGACCGGCCCAGCGGCGAAACATACAACGGTATTGCAGTGCCGCGTCTGACGAGGCAGTCGGTCACGGTCACGCCACCAGATGCGTCGTTCGATTCGCGGGTTACGGTCACCGTCAGCAACTACAGCTACGCGGTTTTCAACCCGTGGCTGACCACGACCAACGGCGGCAAGAGGATCCGGCCGATCACGGCGAGCGCTCCGATTGAGTCGCCAAACGCGAACTGACGCGGGCCCGGGCAAGCAGCCACACACCGACAGGCAGCAACGCGAGCGAAATCCATTGCGTGAGTGACAGGCCGGCGCGCAATGGCTGGTCGTGGTAGCGGACGAATTCGATCGCGAACCTCACGGCTGAGTACAGCACGAGGTACCAGCCGAGCAGCGCGCCGTCGCGCCCGCGGCGGTTGAACATCCACATCAGAAACGCGAAGATTGCGAACTCGGCGCCGGACTCGTAGAGCTGGCTCGGATGCAGCGGTACGTTCAGCGGGGTGCCGAAGCGCTCGTGCGCGAACGGGTCGCGGAAGGTGACGGCCCATGGCAGGGTACACGCCGAGCCCCAGCAGCATCCGGCGGCGAAGCAGCCGAGCCTTCCAACGGCGTGGCCGAGCGCGAGGCCGGGGGCGAACACATCGAAGGTGGCCAGCATCGGCATCCGCTTGCGGCGGATATACCAGATGGCCGCGAGCAGAGCGAGGATCAGACCGGTCTGAAACACGCCGGCAGCCTGCAGCGTCGTGAGCGCGAGTATTTCGCTCGGGTGCTCGCTGAAGTAACGCCAGTCGAACAGGTACATCCCGATCTTCGCGCCCACGATGCCGACGAGAGCGGCGACGATGCCGACGTCGGTTACGCGGTCGGATTCGAGGCCAATGCGCCTGCCGAGGCGCGCGGCGAGCCAGAGCGCCGACAGGAACGCGAGAGCGAGCAGAACTCCGTATGTCGGCAGGAAAAA
>DASSSG010000798.1:0-2350 GCA_035708545.1 Bryobacteraceae bacterium
CCCGCGTAGGTTGCCAGGCAGCCGATGTTGAGCGTCACCCAGTGACGCCGAGCCGCGGGAATAATGAACAACCCGAAGGCGATGACGTTCAGAGCAACCGCGGACCAGGCGTAGGGGACGAGGGTCCGATGCTCGCCGAGACCCGAATACCAGTAGCGCGTGAACAAGAGATGCTCGGTATCCGAGTAGTACTCCTTGAAAGCCTCGGCGCCATGCAGGAAAAGGTTCAGGAACATCGCGTATGCCATCAGCTCGGCGATCTTCCAGATCGCTTCGTCACGAATCTCGAAGCGCGTGAAACGGCGGAGCAACTGCAGGACGACGAGGAGAATCGCAGGTCCCGAGCAGAACGCCGAGGCCAGGAACTGCGGCGCCAGAATCGACGAATTCCAGTAAGGACGCGCGGCGAGCCCATTGTAGAGAAAGGCAGTGACCGTGTGAATCCCGACCGCCATCGGAATCGACAGCAGGACAAGCGGGACGACAAGTTTCTTCGCGTAATGCCGACCGTGGAAGGCTCGATACAGAATATGCGTTGCGACTATGAAGTTGATGACGAAGTAAATATTCAGCACCAGCACGTCCCAGGCGAGTATCGATCGCGGGAAGTTCAGGTACCCCCAGGGCGGAATCAGGTGCCAGGCTCGGTCCGGTCGTCCTATATCGACGAGCACGAACAGCAGGCACATGATGATGGCGCTGATTGCGAGCAACTCACCGAAGATGACGATTTCGCGAATGGGTTTCCAGTTGTAGACGTAAGCCGGGATAACGAGCACTACGGCCGCGGCCGCCACGCCGACCAGGAAAGTGAAATTCCCGATATAGAATCCCCAGCTCACCTGGTCGCGCATGGCGGTGAGAATCAGGCCGGTGCGCACCTGCTCCGAGTAAGCGAGAATCCCGGAGAAGACCAGAATGGCAAGAAAGCCGAGCCACAGCCAATACAGCTTGCCGCCCCGCAGGACCAGCCTGATGCTCCCCCCAACAAAACGCGAAAAGAGATCGACGTGATTGAGTTGACCTTCACGTTGCATAGAAGTAGAAAAATCTCGGAAGCGTATTGAGCTCTTCTTTGAGGACCAGCACGCGCTTGTGCTCGATGATGTAGCGGATCTCGCTGTCCTTATCGAGCAGGTTGCCGAACTTACGGGCGCCGACGGGACATACCTCCACACAGGCGGGGTAACGCCCGGCACGGGAGCGTTGAATGCAGAACGTGCACTTTTCGACGACTCCCTTCGGCCGCGGCCGATTACCGAGATAATGTGTGCTGGTGTTCAGCTTCTCTTTTGGAACAGACGGTTCGGCCCAGTTAAAGTGCCGCGCGCCGTACGGACACGCGGCCATGCAATAGCGGCAGCCGATGCACCAGTCGTAATCAATCACGACGATGCCGTCAGGCTCGGTCCAGGTCGCGCCCGTCGGACATACTTTGGTGCACGGCGCGTTCCGGCACTGCTGGCAGGAAACCGGGACGTAGAAGCGGCCTTCCTGAGGGACTTCAGCCGCGTTGTAATAAGGATCCGCGTGCGCGAAGTCCACGCCTTTTTCCTTCTCCATCGAGAGCACGCGGATCCAGTGGAGCTGCGGCTCGCGCGACTGATTGTTCTCTTCCACGCACGCGTACACACAGCGGCGACAGCCTATGCAGCGGGAAATATCGAGCGCGTAGGCGAACTGCACGCCGGGGGACGCGGCTGTATCCGCAACTGAGACGTTTGTTCCGTAACGCTGCGAATACTCGCGCTCCATATCCTGAATGGCTTTTCTGAGGCGCGCGCGCGGCATTTCGTGGAGGCGCCGCGGGCCGCAAGCCGTCATGATCCAGACGGCGGCCGTTGCTCCGGCGCTCTTCGCGAACAGCCGGCGGGTCATCGCGGGCGGTCTTGCCGGGCAGTCCATGATGCATTCCTCACGGATGGCGAGCGGGACGCTGTGGCGCCGGTTGCGGCTGGATCGGGCGGAAGCGCGGCTGGTGTGGGTTGTGGCAGTGCGCGCAGAGCAGGTAGCCCTTCGCCCCATTCCAGTTCCCGGTCCGGCGGCCGTGCACGCCGGCACGCCAGTCCCGCAGCTTCTCCCCGTGGCACTGCCCGCACAAGCGATACGATTCCTCGAAAGACACCCGTTCACCGCTGGCGAGATGAAGCCAGTCGCGGTTATCGGCGTCGTGGCAATCGAGGCACCAGCGATGCTGCTCATCGTGCTTCAGCTCGATATCGCTGTGCATCGCCGAGAGAATCCGGCGGGTACGATCTGTTCGCATGTCCTTGTGGCAGTTCGAGCAGGGAAAGATGCCCTCGGTAAACGGGGGCGGGGGAACATCGAGGTGTTCCCCCGCCTGACGCTG
>DASSSG010000799.1:0-2759 GCA_035708545.1 Bryobacteraceae bacterium
GCAGGTTCTCGATGACTCCACCGACGACACGCACGTGTTTACCGAAGCCCTCGTGGCCCGCTGCCGCGCCGTGGGACACCCGATCGAATATCACCATCGCGCGAACAGGCATGGCTTCAAAGCAGGGGCTTTGCAGGAAGGACTGCGCACCGCAACGGGCGACTTCGTAGCCGTGTTCGATGCGGATTTCCTTCCGCCCGCGGACTTCCTCCGGCGCACGATTCACTATTTCGCCGACCCGCAGATCGGAGTAGTGCAGACGCGCTGGACGTATGTGAATCGGCACTACAACCTCCTGACCGAAGTGGAAGCAATGCTGCTCGACGGGCATTTCGTCATCGAGCACGGCGCCCGTTTCGGCGGCGGCCGGTTCTTCAACTTCAACGGCACTGCCGGCATCATACGGCGAGCGATGATTGACGACGCGGGCGGCTGGCAGCACGACACGCTGACCGAGGACTCCGACCTCAGTTATCGCGCGCAGCTCAGGGGTTGGAAGTTCGTCTACGTGCCCGCCATCGAATGCCCGTCCGAACTGCCGGTGGAGATGTACTCTTTCCAGGTGCAGCAGTCGCGCTGGTCGAAGGGGCTGACACAATGCGCGGTGAAGCTGCTTCCGGCGATATTGCGTGCGAAGCTGCGCTGGCGCACCAAGCTCGAGGCCTTTCTCCATCTCACGCCGAACATTTCTTATCCGCTGATGGTGATCGCGTCGGCGCTGATGCTGCCGGTGATGATCGTGCGCTTCTACATGGGCTGGTTCCAGATGGTTGTGCTCGATGTGCCGCTGATAATTGCGAACTTCTGGTCGCTGGCGGCGTTCTACGTGCTTGCGCAGCGGGAGCTCTTTCCCCGTACCTGGAAGCGCATGCTGTTCTTCCTCCCGTTCCTGATGGCCGCGGGAATCGGGCTGACGATCATCAACACGCGCGCGGTGCTCGAGGCGCTGTTCGGAGTGACATCGAGTTTCGTACGCACGCCGAAATACGCGGTCGGAGCCCGCAAAGTAAAGCTGGCGAAGATCCGGTATCGCAGCCGGAGCGGATGGCTGCCGTACGCGGAGATCGCGATCGGCACGTACTTCCTGGTCATGACGGCCTATGCGGTCGACACCTTTAATTTCTTCTCACTGCCCTTCCTCGGCCTGTTTGTCATGGGGTACTACTGGTCGGGTTTCGCCACGCTCTGGGGTGACCTGCACGGGCGCCTGCGGTGGCACCGCCAGCGCAGGCTGGAAGCGGAACGTGTAACCGCGGCCTAAGCTCACTTCACCCGCCTCACCACACGCGAATCAGCTTCCACCACCCGAACCCGATCGTCGACCAGATCGCGATGTTCACCACCGATACCGCGAGCCCGACCAGCCACCAGCGGCGCAATGGAACGTACTCGTGCGCGAAGAACATAGGTCCGGGCGTCGTTCCGTAATGCGTCAGCCCTGCTGCAAGATTCGCGAAGCATGCGAAAGCGAAGATCATCAGCCCCGGCGGTGCGCCGCGAGCCAGTAATATCGCAAGGAACGGCGGGTACATCGCCAGCAGGTGCGTCGTGATGCTGGCGAACGCATAATGCGCATAGAAGTAGATCAGCAGCGCCGTAGCGAACAACATCGGCCAGGCGAGGCCCGCGAAGCCTCCGCCAATCATCCGGGCAAACTCCGTCGTGACCCTCGCGTCGCTGAGCGCTTTGCCGAGCATCACCAGCCCGCCATACCAGATAAAGATGTCCCAGGCCGAACGCTCGCTCTTCACGTCCTCCCAGTCGAGCACGCCGGTCAGAAGCAGGGCCACGGCGCCGAGCAGCGCCGTGATCGTGATATCGATGCCGTGCAGGTTCGACGTAACCCACAAACCGCAGACGCTCGCAAATACGAAGGCGAGAATGCGCTCGGCGCGAGACATCGGTCCCATTGAGCGCAACTCCCGCCGCGCGAATTCCGATGCTTCCGGTGTGTGGCGGATTTCGGGTGGGTTGACCCGCAGCACCACCCAGGGCACGATCGCCATGGAACACAAGCCGGGCACGATTCCCGCTGCAAACCAGCTCGCCCATGTGACGGTGTACCCCGTGTTCGCGGCCATCTGGGCTGCGAGCGGATTGCTCGCCTGACCCGTGTAAAACATCGCGCAGGAGATGCAGACGGCCTGATATACGCCGGTCATCAGGAACGACCCGAGCAACCGTGCCGTGGAATCGGGTTTTGAGCCGTACAGCTCTGCGATCGAGCGCGCGATGGGCAGGATCACGCCCCCCGACCGCGCCGCTGACGACGGAATCACCGATGCGAGCACCATATCCGAGAGCCCGAGGGCATAGCAGATGCCGACCGAGTTGCGTCCGAACAGGCGAACGAAGATCAACGCGATCCGCCGCGCAAGCCCGGTGTTGATGAGCGCGCGCGATATGAAAAAAGCGGCCAGCACCAGCCATACGGTTGCATCTGCGTAGCCCGAGAGCGCCCTGGCCAGTGTGAGTCCGGCCAGCAAAGTCGCGGCAAGCACTGCCAGCAGCACGATCGCCCCGCCAGGCAGAGGCTCGATCACGAGCCCCGCTACTGTCGCGACGAAGATTCCGAACAGCCGCCACCCTTCGGGCGTCACCGCGCCCGGTCTCGGGATCAGATGTGCAACTGCGAGATAAATGACGACCAGCGCGGCGAGCCCGCGCGCTTTCGACATATGCGCGGATTGTACACTGAGGATCGGATGGCACGCCGTTGTGCGCTCCTTGCCGCGTTGTGCTTACACGCGGCCTTCGCG
>DASSSG010000800.1:0-2029 GCA_035708545.1 Bryobacteraceae bacterium
TTGCCGACGAGAACAATATCGATCTGACGATCGTCGGGCCCGAAGCGCCGCTCGTCGGGGGAGTCGTCGATCAGTTCCGCGCGGCGGGACGCGCGATTGCAGGCCCCACCGCTGCTGCCGCGCGGCTTGAAGGCAGCAAGGTGTTCAGCAAGGATTTCATGAGCCGCGCCGGCATTCCCACGGCACGCTATGAGACGGTCTCTACGCCGGAGGACGCGCGCCGAGCCATCGCGAGTTTCGGAACTCCCGTTGTGCTGAAGGCCGACGGCCTGGCAGCCGGCAAAGGAGTTGTTGTTGCACAGGACCGCGCTGCAGCCGAAGCCGCCCTGCCGGCGCTGCTGTCCATCACCGGCCGGCTGGTTGTCGAGGAGTTCCTTCGGGGCGAAGAAGTCAGCTTCATTGTGCTTAGCGACGGCCGGCGTGCCGTCCCGCTCGAGCCCACGCAGGATCACAAGTGTCTGCTCGACGGCGACCGCGGTCCGAACACGGGGGGCATGGGCGCCTACAGCGATTCGAACATCCTGACGGGCTCGCAGTCGGAAATGATCATGGATACGATCATCGAGCCGACGCTTGCCGCGATGGCCGCCCGCAGCGACCGCTACACGGGTTTCCTGTATGCGGGCCTGATGATGACGACACAGGGACCAAAGGTGCTCGAGTACAACGCGCGCCTCGGAGATCCGGAAACGCAGCCGCTGATGTACCGCCTGCACTGCGACTGGGCCGAAGTCCTGCTCGCCGCCGCGAATGGGAACCTTGCCGGCGTTCGTCTGGACTGGAAGCCGGAGCCGAGTGTCTGCGTCGTAGTCGCCGCAGATGGATATCCTGGAGCGGTACGCACCGGAGATGTCATCCGCGGGATCAGAGAAGCAGAGGAATCCGGCGCGATCGTATTTCATGCTGGTACGCGCCAGAGTGATCGCGGTATTGAAACCGCCGGGGGACGAGTTCTGGGCGTCACCGCGTCCGGCACCGATCTGCGAGCCGCTATCGCGAATGCATACTCCGCTACTGCGAAGATCGACTTCGAGGGCATGCAGTACCGGCGCGATATCGGTGCAAAAGGTCTGGACAGGCGGGAGGCGAGCTGGTAGGGATGGGCAGATTCGAACTGCCGACCTTCCGCTTAGGAGGCGGACGCTCTATCCAGCTGAGCTACATCCCCGCTGGTACCAGTGTAAGTTAACGATTCACGTCTGGCTGCGAACCGCTTTCTTCGGCCGTTCACCGCGCAGCTTTCGAATGTTCGCAAGGCACTTCTCGACCGTCTGCATCGGCGGAATGTCCGCACCTTCCTGCTCGATCAGGTAGTATTCGACGCCGCCGACCTTCTCGGCGGCGGCGAAGATCTCCTTCCACGGAGCCTTGCCTTCTCCGAACAGAGCCTTGTAACCCTTCTCGGGAGACCACTCTTTGCAGTGAATCGACTTGATGCGGCCGGGATTGGCCCTGATCCAGGCGACCGGGTCACCACCAACCTCCAGCACGGTGCCAATGTCGAGCTGTAGCGCGATTTCTTTGTTTGTATTCGCCGCTATTACTTCGATTGGCCGCTTACCTTCGATTACCCTGAACTCCGTCTGATGATTGTGGTAGCCGGCGCGAATACCCGCGCGTTTCATGCGCTCGGCGCCTTCGTTCAGTAATTCCGCGACTTTCTTCCACCCGTCCAGACCCTCCACCTTGCCCGCACTCGCCATGACGATGTACCGGCTGCCGAGTATCTGATTCAGCTCGATCGCCTTATCTGCTCCATCACGTGAAAAGCTCTTTGTGCTGTTGTGTGTCGAGAAGCACTTCATCCCCACCTCATCGAGCAGCTTGCGAACATCCTTCGCCTGATCGGTGCTCCAGGAATAATACGGCGAGAAAAACTCCACCCCGTCATAGCCGAGCTTGCCGACGTCGCGAATCGTACCCATCAGGTCGTTCTTCAGTTCATCGCGAACCGAGAACAGTTCGAGGCCAATCGGAATGCGCTTTTTCGCGGCGGACACCACGGGAGCGGCGGCAGTCATTGCGAGGA
>DASSSG010000801.1:0-4073 GCA_035708545.1 Bryobacteraceae bacterium
CGCAGCCCCGCTGGAAGATGTGTGTCAATCGCGTGGACACCCTTCTCGGCGGTGCGCTCGGGCGCGCCTACGTCGAGCGTCACTTCCCGCCTGCCGCGAAGGCTCGGATGCAGGAGCTCGTGAAGAACATCCGGCTGGCGATGCAGGACACGATCAACGAGCTGGCATGGATGACGCAGCCAACGAAAGAGCGCGCGCTGGCGAAACTGGCGAGTCTCGAGCCGCAGGTCGGCTATCCGAATCGGTGGCTCGACTACACGGATCTCAGGCTGGACATTCGATCGCACTTTGCAAATCTCGATGCGGCGCACCGCTGGAACGTTCGCGATGAACTGAGTCAGATCGGCAAACGCGTCGATCCCAACCGATGGGGAATGACCGCGCCGACCTCGAATGCTTACTATTCCGCGCAGCGGAAGGAGATTGTTTTTCCCGCCGGCATTCTGATTCCGCCGATGTTCAGTCTGGACGCGGATGACGCTGTGAATTACGGCGCGATCGGAGTCGTCATCGGCCACGAGATCAGCCACGCGTTCGACGACCAGGGCTCACAATACGATGCCGAGGGGCGCCTGAAGAACTGGTGGACATCCGAGGATCGCAGACTGTTCGTCGCCAGGACCGAGTGCGTGGTTGATCAGTTCAACAACTACTTCATCCAGCCGGGCGTCGCCCACAACGGGAGGCTCGTGCTCGGCGAATCGATCGGCGATCTGGCGGGCGCGCGCATCGCCTATCGTGCCTACCTGCGGTCGCTTGAAGGCAAGCCGCGTCCGCCTGTGCTGCACGGGTTTACGGGGGAGCAGCGCTTCTTCCTGAGTTGGGGACAGGCGCGGGGAGATTCGATTCGGCCGGAGACGCAGCGGCTGATGGTCGTCACCGACCCGCATCCGGTGGCAAAGTGGCGCGTGAACGGGCCGTTGTCGAACATGGCCGAGTTCCAGGAGGCCTTCGGATGTAACCTGGGCGATGCCATGGTACGCGCGGGAGCGAAACGCTGCGAAGTGTGGTGATTACGTCCGCCAGCGCATGCCGAGGTTGAGCACTTCGCGCGCGTACCTGACGCTGCGCTCCATGTGTTCGCGCTGTTGCGCCTGAATCGCCGGCAAGAGGTGCGGCGGCGCCTGACGGCCGGGCAGGTCCTCGAGCACCACGGGACGCTCATATGGCTGGCCGCTGCGGGCGAGCGCAAGAAACCGCGCGAGGTCGGATGCGCGCGCGTTCGGATACAGCTTCCAAAAACCGGGATCCAGATACGGCAGTACCTGTGGGGGCCGGCCCGTGATCGGCTTGATGTAGTAGTACACGTTCGGGCAAAGCTCACGGGCGCGCGCCATGATCTCGCGGAAATCGACCACGCCCTCACCGAGCGGCACCCACTGCACGGCCACACCGCGCTTGTGCTCGTAGATGGCGGAGTCGCGCAGGTGAAAGGTGACGACGTAAGGCGCAAGCGCTTCCAGCGTCGTGAGTGGATGTTCGAGAACGAACACCGGGTTGCCGGTATCCATGTAGACGCCGACGAAATCCCTGCCCGCAGCTTCGATGAGCTGCCGCAGTTCCCACGCCTGCAGGTCCTTGTGCACCTCGATCGCGATCTTCAGCCCCGCGTCTACGACGCGCGAGCGGACCGCTTTGAGCAGGCGCGCCATGGTTTCGAGATGCTGCTCGATCGGGCCGGGCGGGAGGGCAGCGCGCTCGGAGGCGATGACGGCGCGCACCACAGGCGAGCCCATTGCCCTCGCGCGCGCGATCTGCTGCTCCAGCGTCGCGACTGATGCCCGGAACGCATCGGCAGATTTCGGGAAAATGCCGCCACCGCCCGTCTCTAAATGCAGGCCGAGCTCTTTCGCACGTGCGCGCACGAAATCCCAGTGCGCGGGATCCATGACTTTCGGATCGAGCGAGTCCTGCAGGAACAGACCGTCCATCTTCTGCTCGGCCGCATACTCGAGGAGCCGGCGATCGTCCCAGCGGAGCGCGCGCAGGCTGTAGCTGTTGATACCCATCGGGAGCGGTTTGGAGCTGACATCGGCATCGGGCATTTGTTCGAGTGTAGCGATTGCGTAGCGCTTACGGCAGCGCGTCGGTGTGGCGCGCAGCGGGCGTGGAGCCCTCGAGCTGCGGATCGGCATTCTCGAGGCGGCGGGGCAGCACGACCGTGAACGTCGAGCCCCGACCGGGCGTGCTGTCCACCTCGATCGTGCCGCCGTGGCGGCGCACGATGTTCAGGCATGTAAACAGGCTGAGGGATGCTTTCACCCGGCGTGCCTGGGTCGTGAAACCCGGCGTAAAGATGTGCGGCAGATGGTCCGGAACGATACCACGGCCTGTATCGCGGAATGCCACCCGTATCGAGCTGCTGTCCGCCGACAGCCGGACCGTAACGCTCCCCTTGTCCGGAATCGCCTCCAGGGCGTTCCTGAGCAGGTTCATGAACACCTGGCTGAGTTCCGCCGCGAATCCGTAGACCCGGGGTACGGTTTCGGTTTCCACCGACACGGTTACGCGCCCATCGAACTCGGGGCGGATCAAAGCGACCGTGTCCTCGATCGCCTTGACGAGATCGATCTGAGCGTACGCGGCCTGGTCGATGCCGGCGAAACTCTTGAGACGATTCACCAGTTCCTCGATGCGGCGGCTGGCATCCGCAATCACTCGCGAGTTCGTTCGAAGCGCGTTCACACTGCGCTCGCTCGCGCCCTCGGTCAGCTTCTCGGCCGCGCGCAGCACGACATCGCCTGAGCTGCGGATAGCTCCCAGCGGAGAGTTGATTTCGTGCGCCAGCGCGGCCACAAGACTGCCGAGAGCTGCCAGCTTCTCGGTCTCGGCACTCCTCTGGAAGGTCTCGAGCTGCGTCTGCAGGGCGAGCGCGCGGTATCGCAGCGCGGCCTGGTCAGCCGCCAGTTCGGACTTCACGTGTTCATACTCTTTGAAGTGGCGCAGCGCGGCTCCGATGTCGCCGGATCGTTCGTAGGCATCCGCGAGGGCCTGGTGGCAGTGCGCGATGCGTGGCCGGAGTCCCAGTTCTTCAGCAATTTCCAGACACCGCCTGAACAGCTCGATGGCCCGGGTGTGCTCCCCGCGGCGCGCGTGGATGCGCCCCACCGCCAGCAGACTGGTGGTTTCAGCCTGGCGGTAGCCCTCCTGCTGCCGGATTTTCAGGGCATCGAGGTGGTACTCGAGGGCGCGATCATCATTGTCCAGAGCCTCAAAAACATCACCGAGATCGTTCAGCGCGCGCGAAATCGTAATCTTGTGACCGTGACCCTGCGCGAGCTGCAGCGACTCCAGATGACACGAGAGCGCGTCGTCAATGTTGCCGAGAGCGAGATACGTGCTGCCGAGCAGCGCCAGCGCGCGCGACTTCCCGATTTCATCGCCGAGTTCCTCAAAGCGCTGCAGCGCTCGCTGATTCCACTCTAGGGCCTGCATGTACTCGCCGAGACCGTGCAGGATCCCGCCCTTGGCGCTGAACGCGAACGCCTCCGTAATCGAGTCACCAGCGCGTGCCAGCAACTCGAGGGAGCGGTCGCCCTGCTTCAGCGCTTCGTCGTAGTTGCCGAGGCTCCAGTGAACCATGGCGAGAATGCCCCGGGCACGCCCCTCGGCCTGTACGTGGCCGTAGGAAAGCTTGAGCGCGTCCATGCAGTAACTCAGCGCGGTTTGAAAGTCGGAGCGTATGTAATGGACAAACCCCTGCGCGGACAGCGCGAGCGAGACGCCGGTCTGGTCGCCGTATTCTTCCGCCAGCCGTTTTGCCTCGGCGGCCGTAGCGAGCAGCTTGTCCCACTGTTCGGTCTCGCGGAGGTTCCAGGCCTCCTCGATAAGCTCGCGGACTCGGTGGCGGCTCGCTTGTTCGGCCGTGGTCACCATATGTAGTCTTTAGCCTCGGCGCGTCGCGCGTGGCTGTCGAGCACATGCACGACCCGGATCTTTTTCAGCTTTGCCGGATTCAGCTGCCCCACCGGAATATAGACGATCCTGTGACCCATGCGCGCAGCAATGGAGCGAAAAATCGACCGCGGCGGCTTCTTCGCAATATAGACCACCAGCCGCTCGAGAGAATAGTC
>DASSSG010000802.1:0-4817 GCA_035708545.1 Bryobacteraceae bacterium
GTCGGTTGAGAGGTGATGTACGAGGCTGCTGCCGCCAGTGGCGACCGCGCGCCGGCGGCTGCCGTCCAGAAAATTATTCTCGACCAGATAGCGCACGGCCCTGCCCTGCGCCTGCAAATCCGCGCACCCGTTCCGGAACAGAATCGGGACGAAGGCGATCGGTGTGTTGAGGTCGTCGGCGGTGAGTTTACTCGAGCCCGAAAACATAGAGCGAGTTTCCCATTGTCATCGCGACATACTGTTTACCGTCGCTCAGGAAGCTGATCGGATTCGAGTAGGCGGCTCCGCCGGCCTGATAGCGCCATAGCGGTTTCCCGGTGGTCGCATCGAGCGCGTAGAACTGGCCCTCGTGCGTGCCGTGAAACACCAGATTCCCGGCGGTGGACAGCACGCCCGCCCACGGCGGGGAGAACAGCCGGTGCTCCCACTTCATCTCGCCTGTCGCGGGGTTGAACGCCCGCACGGCGCCGTACTCTTCTTCGCCGGGCACGTCGCGGAAACCGCCGCCGTCGAAGCGCTCGCCCTCTTTGAACTCGGCGTCGCCGATGTAGTAGGTCGACCCGGCTTCGCGTACGGCGACGTACAACAGGGATGTGCGCGGGCTGTAGCTCGGGCTGTACCAGTTGTTGGCGCCGGCCACCGCCGGCCAGACCTTCACGCCTTCCATGGTGGGGAAGGTGCCTGGCACGCGCATCGGTTTGCCGCTGTCGTCGAGGCCCTTCGCCCAGGTTTGCTTCGCGTACGGTTTGCCGAGAATGAACTGGCCCGTGGTGCGATCAAGCACGTAGTAGAAGGCGTTGCGGTTCGGAAACGCAACGAGCTTGCGTTTCGCGCCGCGGATCTCCGCCTCGAACAGGACCGGGACCTGCGTCGCGTCCCAGTCGTGCACGTCGTGCGGCGTGAACTGGAAGTACCACTTGAGCTTGCCGGTGTCGGCATCGAGCGCGAGAATGCAATCGGCGTACAGGTTGTCGCCCGCGCGAACGTCGCCATTCCAGTCCGGGCCCGGATTGCCGGTGCCCCAGTAGATCAGATTCGTTTCCGAATCATAGGAGCCGGTCACCCAGGTCGTGGCGGAACCGGTCTTCCAGCTGTCGCCTTGCCACGTCTCATTGCCGGGCTCGCCAGGCCCGGGGATGGTCCAGAAGCGCCAGGCTTGCCTGCCGGTCTTTGCGTCGTAAGCGTCGAGCAGTCCGCGAACGCCGTACTCGCCTCCGGCCACGCCGATCACGATTTTGTCCTTCACGGCGAGCGGCGCGACGGTGATCGAATAGCCGCCCTTGTAGTTGGCAACTTTGGTCTCCCAGTGCACAGCGCCCGTTTTGGCGTTCAATGCGACCAGGTAACCGTCGAGCGTTCCGAGATAGATAAGATCGCCGAGCGCCGCGACGCCGCGGTTTACCTGGCCGCAGCAGACGCGCAGATCATCCGGAAGACGGCGGCGGTATTTCCAAAGCGGCCGGCCGGTGCGCGTGTCGAGGGCTGTGACATTGCTCGGCGGCTCCGAGATGTACATGATGCCGTCGATGACGAGCGGCGTGGTTTCGAATTTTTGGAGCGAGCTGGCCTGGTAAGCCCAGACGGGCCTGAGCCGCTGCACGTTGCGGTCGTTGATCTGATCGAGCGGAGAGAAGCGGTGGCCGGCGTAGTTGCCCGAGTAAGTCAGCCAGTTGCCCGGTTCAGAGGACGATTTGAGGATACGCTCGTAAGTGACCTGAGCGAACAGCGGCACCGCCGCCAAACAAACGATGAGAAGTTTCACTGGTCACCTCGCAAGCCGGCAAGATACGCGACGATGTCGTTCAGCTCAGTGTCACTCAGGCGGCCACGATACGACGGCATGAGAGTCGCACGATCGAGTTTCAGGTTTGTCACATCCGCCTTCCAGAAAGAGTGCGGTTTGCCGCCCGCGTCGCGCACCTGAATGGACCACGTATCCTCATTCACCCGCACGCCGGACAGTTTTTGACCCGCGCGGGTTGTCAGTTGCACCGTCCGGAATTCGTCCGCCACTTCGGCGGCTGCATCGAGCAGCTTCGCGCGAAGCCATGCCGCGCTGCGCTTCTTCCCGATGTCGGTGAGCGGCGGTCCGATATGGCCGCCTTCGCCGGCGATCGCGTGACACTGCAGACATCCCGCCTTGCCGCGCGCCAGCTGGCGCCCGCGCTCGGGATCGCCCGGCAGTGCCGCGCGCTCCACCTGCCCGAGCCTGCGAACGAACGCGGCAACCTGCCACACTTCCCTCTCGGACATCAGGTGCCGCGGCATCTCGGTATCGGGTATGCCATAGCGGATGACGCGGTAGAGGCTGAGGTCATCGGTCGCCCGCGACAGTGTCGCCGTCGCGAGATTCGCGCCCTTGCCGCCGTCGCCCCCCGGCCCGTGGCAGCCGGCACAGCGGCCGAGAAACAGCTTCCTGCCCTGAGCAATGTCGGCTTGAGTCGTGTGCGGGTTTTTACCGACCGCAGGCATATCGACCGCCTGCAGCAGCAGCAGCGCCGGGAACCAGAGCATGCCCCCTCCAAAGGAGATTGGGTTCGAGTATACAACGCTCAGCTTTTCACGATCTGCGGAACCGGCTCGCCGTAGACGTCGGTCAGCCGCATGTCGCGGCCGTTGAAGCGCCAGGTCAGGCGCGTATGATCGAGGCCGAGCAGGTGGAGTATTGTCGCATGCAGGTCGTGGACGGAGATCGGCTGCTGCTCAGCCTTATAACCGAACTCGTCGCTGGAGCCGATGATTTGGCCGCCTCTGATCTTCGCTCCGGCCATCCAGATGCTCATCGCGCCCGGGTTGTGATCCCGCCCGACACCACGCTGCGAGATCGGCATGCGGCCGAATTCGCCCTGCCAGATCACGAGGGTTGAATCGAGCAGCCCACGCGCGCGCAGGTCTGTCAGCAGACCCGAGATCGGGAGATCGACTTCGGCGGCGTGTTTGGTGTGGTTCGAGTAGACGTCCTCGTGCGCGTCCCAGGTGTCGGTGTTCTGATTCCCCAGACCGCCGTGATAGAGCTGCACGAAACGGACGCCGCGCTCGACCAGACGGCGCGCCATCAGGCACTGGCGGCCAAACGGCTCGGTGACGGCACTGTCGAGCCCATATAGTTTGCGAGTCGCTTCGCTTTCTGATGTCACGTCTACGACTTCCGGAGCGCAGGCCTGCATGCGGAAGGCGAGCTCGTACGACTCAATGCGCGCGGCCAGCTCGGAATTTCCGGGATTTTTCTCGAGGTCGATCCGGTTGAGCTTCGCGAGCAGATCCAGACGGGCGCGCTGCTCCTCGGGCGTGATCCGCTCCGGTGGCCTGAGATCGACGATGGGCGCACCCGACGGCCGGAACACCGTTCCCTGATACGCAGCGGGCATAAATCCGGCGCTCCAGTTCGCCGGTCCGCCGAACGGCCCGCCGCGCGCGTCGTAAATCACCACGAACGCGGGCAGGTTCTGGTTCTCCGATCCCAGCCCGTACGTGACCCACGAGCCGAGGCTGGGATAGCCCATGCGGATGACGCCGGTCGCCAGCTCGTAGTGAGCCTGCACATGGTCGTTCGACTTGCCATATATAGACCGGATCACCGCCAGGTCGTCGATCTTCTCGGCGATGCGGGGAAAGATCTCGGATACCGGCAGGCCGCTTTGGCCATACTGCTTGAACCGGAACGGGCTCGGCATCAGCGGACCGGGATGACCCTGGCGCACCACGATGTCGCCTTTCCCGGTGAGCGGCTGCCCGGCGTACTTGTCGAGCGCGGGCTTGGGATCGAATGTATCGACGTGGCTGACGCCGCCGCTCATGAACAGCGAGATCACGGCCCTGGCGCGCGGCTCGAAGTGGGGCTTCTTCGGCGTGAACGGCGTCTCCACCGAGACCGGCGCCTGGCAGGCACTTTCGGCGGCGAGCAGCTTTTCCTGATCCAGCAGCCAGGCCAGCGCTACACCGCTCAGGCCGCCGCCGGCTTCGAACAGAAACTCGCGTCTGGAGCGGAAGCTTTTCATGCTCACCTCACGTACAAAAACTCGTTGAGGTTCAGCAACACGTGCGTGAAGTCCACGAGCTGGTTGCGCTCCAGGAACTCCAGCGCGACGCGCCGCTCTTCTTCGGCGGGCATGCGGCTGAGCGCGATCTCGTAAGCCAGGTCGGCCTGCTTCGCGGGATCGGCGCCGGCCGCCTCGCGCACGCGGTCGGCGAACAGCTTCGCCTGCTTCAACACGAACTCGTCATTGAGCAGTGTGAGCGCCTGCGTCGGAACCGTGGAGACGTTGCGCCGCCCGCAGCTTATGTTCTGGTCGGGCAGGTCGAAGACCTCGAACATGGGCAGCGGCAGGCCGCGTTTGCGATAGACGTACACGCTGCGCCGCCAGACCTTGGGCCCGTCCGCTTCCTGCTCCCAGATGCCCTTGTTCATGGATGCCAGAATCTCGTCCTGAATCTTGGGAAACACCGGCTTGCCGAACATCTCCAGGTTCAGGCCTCCGCTGGCGGCCAGGATAGTGTCGCGCACGATCTCGGCGTCCAGCCGCTGGATGCGGAAGCGCCACAGGTAAACATCGTCCGGGTCCTTGGCGGCGGATGCAGAGTCATGGAATTGCGACGACATCTTGTAGGCATCCGAGGTCATGATCAGACGGTGCATCTGTTTGATGCTCCAGCCGCGATTCATGAACTCCAGCGCGAGCCAATCGAGCAGATCCGGATGCGTGGGCTTGTCGCCCATTTTGCCGACGTTATCCAGGGTGGCCACGAGGCCGCGTCCGAAATGATGGTGCCAGATGCGATTTACGGCCACGCGCGCGGTGAGCGGATTGTCGGGTGAC
>DASSSG010000803.1:0-7030 GCA_035708545.1 Bryobacteraceae bacterium
TTCCGGCAGCGTGTGGGAGGGTCGCATCGGATTCCGCGTCACGGATCGGGAGGCCGGCCGATCTTCATTTTCCCAGGATTCGATGTCAGTGGTCAGGCTTGCGCCCGCAGAAACGAAATCAGTCAAGCTCCCCGCCGGCAGAATGCGCGATGTCAAGCTCTGGCATTTCGATCACCCGCATCTCTACCACCTTGCAGTGCGGCTCTCGAATGGGCACGTCGCGGAGACCACGTTTGGCGTGCGCACGATCGAAACCCGCGGCGGCGGCTTCTACCTGAATGGCGAGCGCGTGCGGCTCGTGGGCGTGGAGCGCATGGCCGGCAGCAACCCCGAGTTCGGAATGGCGGAACCCGCCGCGTGGATCGCACACGACCACGCCGACATGAAAGACCTGAACTGCGTCTATACTCGCGTCCACTGGCAGCAGGACCGGCGTGTGCTCGACTGGTGCGATCGCCATGGAATCCTGATTCAGACCGAAGTTCCCACATGGGGTCCCAATACGTTCAGGGACATGACGCAGGAGCCCTCGGCCGAGATCATGAACAACGGGCTCGAGCAGCTGCGCGAGATGATCGAACGTGACCGCAATCACCCGTGCATCTTCTCGTGGGGCGTGTGCAACGAGATCAACGGGCAGAACTCGCCGGCTTACGCGTTCGCGAAACGCATGTACGAAGAGGCGAAGAGGCTTGATCCGCGGCGGCTCGTGACCTATGCCTCCAATTCGCTCCAGAAGACCCCCGAAAAGGACGTGGCCGGCCTGATGGATTATGTCATGTGGAACGAATATTACGAGAGCTGGAATAGAGGCACTCCCGCCGATCTGGCCCGCAACCTCGATGAGATCCATCGCGCCTTTCCCGGCAAGGCGATCGTCATCTCCGAGTACGGTTACTGCGCCTGTACCGCCGATCGCCCCGAAGGCGACGCGAAGCGTATCGATGTGCTGCGCGAGCACAACCGCATTTTTCGCGAGCGTGACTACGTCGCCGGCCTCGTTTTCTTCGACTACAACGACTACCGCACACATATCGGTGATCGCGGCGCCGGCGTGATGAAGCAGCGCGTACACGGCGTTGTTGACGTCTGTGGAGACAAGAAGCCCTCATGGGAGGTTCTCCGGCGCGAATCATCGCCGGTCGAATTGGTCCGCGTGTCCGGTGCGCCCTCCGCGCTGAAGCTCGAGCTGAAGACACGAGCATCCGTGCCCTCGTACCTGCTGCGCGGCTACTCGTTACGCGCCGTGGCGTACGGGTTCGGTCAGATCCCGGTCGAGCGTATCGTCACCCCCCTCCGGCCTGTCTCGCCGGGCACGACGGCATGGGTGGATATGAAGTTCACCGAGCCGGGAATCTCGCGCATCCGGGTCGACGTCATGCGTCCGACCGGCTTCTCCGCATGGACGGAAATATGGCAGTACTGAACATGTGGGGCAGACTGGCAATGTGCGCGCCGGCTGGCAGTCGGCGCTCCGCGCATCCTGTTGTGCCGTCCCGGATACCGCTCGCTGACGCGCGCGGCTCGGAAGAGTCGTTTCTGAGCCGCGACCGTAACGGAGCGGTTGTCAGGAATAACGCGGGACACCAGACCAGCGCGCCGGTCTCTCCGAGCGCCCGCGGCGGCTGCCGCTCTGCCGCTCTGCTCGGCAGCCCTGCAGCCGCCGCGCCGGTTCGCAGTCCGCGGCAGGTCGCGATCGAGGCGCCATGTACGTGACAACGCCCGCCGCGACGACTGCCCACGAAACAGGCAGTGCGCTCTACGTCTATGCGGCGACCCTCGTCGCAGCCATCTCCGGCCTGCTCTTCGGCTTCGACATCGCGGTGATCAACGGCGCGATCATCTTCCTTCGCGAGCAGCTTCGCCTCACCGAAGTGCAGACCGAGCTTGCTGCGAGCAGTCTCCTGTTCGGCTGCATCTTCGGAGCCAGTGTCGCCGGCTGGCTCAGCGATCGCTTCGGACGCCGGCGCGTGCTGATGTTCTGCGCCGTGCTCTTCGCGCTCTCGTCTGTTGCCGCGGCGCTTCCTCGAACGCTCGCCGAGTTTTCCTCCGCTCGCTTCCTGGGTGGCATCGCAATCGGTGCCGCGTCGCTGCTGGCGCCGCTCTACATTGCCGAAGTCGCTCCCGCGCGCATCAGGGGCCGCCTCGTTTCACTGAACCAGATGGCGATCGTCACGGGCATCCTGCTCGCATATCTCGTGAACTGGCTGCTCGCGTTTGCCGGGCCTGCCGGATGGCGCTGGATGTTCGCGGCCGCGGCGGTCCCCTCCATCGCTTTATTGCTGGGCCTGTTCTTCGTGCCCGAGAGCCCGAGGTGGCTCGTGGAAAACAACAGAGCCGGCGAGGCGCTCGCGGTTCTCACGCGCGTTAACGGGGCCACGATTGCCGGTCGGGAACTTCACCAGATCCAGCAAACCATCGCGGGAGAATCCGGCACGCTTCGAGAACTTCTCCAGCCCGGCTTTCGTCGAGCATTGTGGATTGCCGTCTCGCTCGCGATCCTGCAACAGGCGACCGGCATCAACACCGTTCTCTTCTACGGATCGATCATCTTCAGGGAGCAGGTAGGCGGGCATTCCGAGACCTCAGCGATCTTCGCGAACGTCGTGGTTGGACTCGTCAACTTTCTCGCTACCTTCGTAGCTCTGGGCGTCATCGACAAGCTCGGCCGCCGGCCGCTGTTGATGCTTTCGACCGGCATCATGACCCTTTGTCATGCCGGCCTCGCGGCGGCGTTTCTGGTCCAGCCTCCACCGTCGGCCCTGGTTTTGACAGCGATGCTGTGCGCGGTGGGCGCGTTCGCCATTGGCCTCGGCCCGGGTTTCTGGGTCGTGCTCTCGGAGATTTTTCCGACTCGCATTCGCGGTCGGGCGATGTCCCTCGCGACCATCTGCCTCTGGGGCGCCTGCACTCTGCTGACGATGACATTCCTGTCGTTGGCGCGCGCTGTCTCGCCGGCTGGAGCCTTCCTTGTTTACTCAACCATGTGCGTGATCACGTTCGCCATCGTCTGGCGCGTGTTGCCCGAGACCAAAGGCCGCACGCTCGAGGAGATCGAACGTTTGTGGCCCCGCCGAAAGTGAGGATGTCTTGCTGCAGATCGGATTTCATACCGACGCATTCAACTCCGCCTACTGGAGCTTTGAGCAGTGCCTGCAATGGGCAAAGCGCAATGATGTCCGTTTCATAGAATGCGGAACCATCGACGGCGTGAGCTGGATCCATGGACTTGGGTACCAGCCTCACGTCGCCCTCTGGGAAGATCCGGTTCTGATCCGAAAGAAGATGGACGGCTATGGAGTGGAGTTCTCGCAGATCGACGCTGCGTTTCCCCTGTCGCTCCCGGAAGGCGCCACTCTGGGAGTCGAGTACGTGATCCACTCCATCCGCTGGGCTCGCTTCGCCGGATGTCCACGTGTCGACACGACGGATGATCGCCATCGCCCCGCCGCCATGAGTGATCGTGAGGCTCTCGATCATATGCGATGGATCTATCGCCAGATCCTCAGGGTCGCCGAAGCGAACGAGATCACCGTCAATATTGAGCCCCACGGCTATTTCACGACGCGTCCGGAGTTCATGGCGGAGATGCTCGCGTTCGCCGACTCGCCATACCTGCGTATGAATATGGATACGGGCAATACGTTCATTGCCGGCCAGGATCCGGTGGCGTTCGTGGAGCGATTCGCGGACAAGATCAGCCACGTGCACGTGAAGGATGTAAGTGAGACACTGGCGGCGGCTTCGCGAGGTGAGTTGACCGGCATCGCGGTGAGCCACTGCGCCATCGGCGACGGCGTAAACGCCGCCAACATCCGTCGCTGTCTGGAGCTTCTCCTCGCGATCGGTTACAACGGTGTTCTCAGCATGGAATGCGAGGGCCAGGGCGGGCCCATGATCGAGCGCAGCCTCGTCTGGCTGCGCGAGCTCGTCTCCGAACTGGTCTCAAAGCGAGCCGGTGCCGCATGAAGCCTGCCGTAGATTGTGTCAGGCAGCTTGTCAAGCTGCGCGCCGGTTGCCAACCGGCGCTGTGGCGGTTCAGCGGCGTGCGACAGACGATCCTCTCGTGGTTCGCAGCGCTGCCTCTGGCTGCCATGCTCTTTTCCGCTCCCGTTCGTGTGCTCATCATCACCGGCGAGAGCGATTTGCCGTATCACGACTGGCGCGCCAGCACACCGTATCTCCGGGCCGTGCTCGAAAGGACCGGCCGCTTTGACGTGAAGGTCGCGGAGGAGCCTCGCGCCCTCAACACAGCCGCGCTCGCCGGGTACGACGTACTCGTACTCAATTACAACGGGCCGCGATGGGGCACCGAGGCCGAGCAGGCGGTGGAAGACTTCGTCCGCGGTGGCAAGGGCATGATCGCTTTTCATGGCGTGAGCTACGGGCCATTCTATGGTCAGGACATGAAAACGCGCCGCGCGGCCGGGACGCCCTGGCACGCGTATGCCGACATGGTGGGTGTGACATGGAAGCTGGAGAACATCGGCCACTCCGACCGGCACGTGTTCCCGGTGAAATGGACGAACCGGAACCATCCGATCAGCCGCGGGCTCGAGCCGGCGTTTCTCGCTAATGACGAGCTATACCATCACATGGATCACAGGCCGAATGTTCAGGTGATCGCCTCC
Organism: Bryobacteraceae bacterium; assembly: GCA_035708545.1. Taxonomy (GTDB): domain Bacteria; phylum Acidobacteriota; class Terriglobia; order Bryobacterales; family Bryobacteraceae; genus DASSSG01. Next base: position 4,632 of record DASSSG010000803.1, read on the forward strand.
GCGTTCAGCGACCCGAAGGTCCGCGGCACGGGCAAAGACGAACCGGTCATCTGGACCGTGCCGTTCGGAACGGGCCGTGTGCTGCACATGACGCTCGGTCATGACCTGTCGGCCATGGTGCAGCCAGGCTTTGTTGCCGCGTTTGCGCGCGGCACTGAGTGGGCGGCCACGGGCCAGGTAACGCTGGGCGCCGCAATCAGCGCTCATCCCGACCCGAAACGCGATGCCGTTCGCGTGCTCGTCGTGACCGGCGGGCACGGCTACCCACCTGCCTTCTACACGCTGTTTGAAGGCTACGACGACATTCGATGGTCACACGCGGCGTCGCAGAAGGACGCCTTCCGGGCCGGCATGAAGGATCGCTTCGACGTCATCGTGCTTCACGACATGGCCGAGACCATCAGCGATGAACAGCGCGCGAATCTCCAGTCCTTTGTGGACAGCGGCAGAGGAGTTGTATCCATCCATCACGCGATCGTCGACTACACCTCCTGGCCCTGGTGGCACGAACAGGTCGTCGGCGGCAAGTACTTTACCGAAGCGACCAGCGGCCATGAGAAATCGGCGTTTCGCGAAGGAGTCGACGTCGTCGCGCGGCCAGTGAAGGGAATGACGAAACATCCGGTGCTGCGCGGCGTTGGGCCCATCGTCGTGCGCGACGAGGTATATCGAGGCATGTGGCGCTCGCCGCGAATCACGGTACTCATGGAGACCGATCATCCCGAGAGCGATCCTCCGGTGGTCTACACCGGATCGCATCCAAAAACCAGGGCCGTGTACATCCAGCTCGGACACGACGCGGCGACGTTCCGGCACCCAGGCTACCGCCGTTTGGTCCACAACGCGATCCTGTGGTCGGCCGGGAGGTTGGAATAATCACGGGTGACATACATCATGAGTCCTGCGAATCAGAATGAGAGAGAGCAGGGAACGTCGCGCCGCGACTTCCTGAGTAGTTCGGCCGCCGCGCTGGCGGTCGGCGGCGGTTCATACGCCGCCGGGAGTGACGTCATCCGCGTTGGGATGATCGGCGCCGGCGGCCGCTGCACGGAAGCCGCTGGCCAGGCCATGGACGCCGACAAAGGTGTTCGCCTCGTCGCCATCGGCGATCTGCTGGTCGATCGTGCTCAGGAGAAGTGCAACGCACTGAAGGTGAAGTGGCCGGATCAGGTCACGGCCACCAATGATCACTGCTTCGGAGGATTCGATGCTTACAAACGTGTCATCGAAGCGTCCGACGTCGTCCTCATCGCCAACGCCGCCAAGTTCCATCCCCTGCACATGATGGCCGCCATCCAGGCCGGCAAACACGTGTTTGTCGAAAAGCCGCACGCGATCGATCCCGCCGGTATCAAAGTGGTCCGCTCCGCCTCCGAACTTGCCCGGCAGAAGAAGCTTTCCGTGCTTTCCGGCCTGCAGAGCCGCTTTCATCCTGGCTACCGCGAAACCATTCAGCGTGTCCATGATGGCGCGATCGGAGACATCGTGTCCATCGAAGAGAACTTCCTCCGCGCGCCGTATGTGTTGTATCCTCGAAAACCCGGATTGTCCGAAGTGGAGTGGCAGGCCAGCAATCAGTATCACTTCCACTGGCTCTCAGGCGATGACGTGCCCCAGTCGCTCGTACATAATCTCGATCGCGCTTCCTGGGTGATGCACGACACTGCGCCGGCGAAGTGTCACGGCATGGGCGGCCGCTCGACGCTCAGGGGCGAGATCTACGGCAGCGTCTTCGACCATCACGCGGTCGTATACGAGTTCGCCGGCGGCGTGCGCATTTACGCTTTCTGCCGGACGATTCCGGGTTGTTACAACGAGACCTCGAGCATACTGCTCGGCACCAAAGGCCGCTGCTTCGTCCTGCAGGGCCGCATCGAGGGCGAGACAAACTGGAAGTATGCCGGCCCGAGGACTTACTCGGGTCCCGCCTCGAACCCCTACCAGATCGAGCACAACGAACTCTTCAAAGCCATTCGCTCCGGCAACCCCATCAACAGCGGTTCTTATATGGTTCGCAGCACGCTCATGGGCATCATGGGCCAGATCAGTTGCTATACGGGCAGGGAAGTTACCTGGGACCAGATCACCGCTTCGGATTTCTACTTCCACCCGAAACCCGAGAACGTCGAAGCGAATATGGAAGCGCCGGTGAAGCCCGACGCCAACGGCAATTACCCGGTGTACACGCCGGGAGTGACGAGGCTGATTTGATGACCAGCCGCGATCTTGTTCTTACCAGCCTCGAGCACCGCGAACCACCGCGCGTCCCGGTCGATTTCGGCAGTACGGGAGTGACCGGCATCCACGTCACCTGCGTTGCGGAGCTCCGTAATTACTACGGCCTCGAAAAGCGGCCGGTAAGGGTTCACGAGCCCTATCAGATGCTCGGCACCGTTGAC
>DASSSG010000804.1:0-11774 GCA_035708545.1 Bryobacteraceae bacterium
TCGATGCCGCTGATCAGCTATGCCGACGCGCGGCCCTGGGCGAAGGCGATCCGCGATGAGGTGCTGAGCCGGCGTATGCCGCCGTGGGGCGCCATCAAAGGTTTTCGTGAACTTCGGCGCGACGCCAGCCTCAGCCAGGAGGAGATCACGCGTATAGCGGAATGGGTGGAGGGCGGAGCGCCGGAGGGAGACCCGAAATACCTCCCCGAGCCTCCTCCTCGCACAAAATCGCAGCCCGCATCCGGAGCGGATTCCATCGCACTCCCACGAACTCTTTCCCGGGCGATAGTGCTCGCGGGTATCCAGCCAGTCGGCCCCGTGGCGGGTGCGAAGATTACGGCGACACTTCCGGACGGCCGCATCGAGCCGCTGCTCTGGATCTATGCGTACAAGGCAGAGTGGAAGCACGGCTTCTGGTTTGCGGAGCCGCTCGTGTTGCCTGCAGGCACTCGCATCGACATGCCCCCAGGAGTGGCCGTGCGCGGCTTTATCTCAGTTCCGAAACCGGCACGGTGAAGGCGGCGGTGTTCACAATTCCGCGCCGCTGGAACTGTACCCATATGCGGTGCAGCCCCGGACGGGGAAAAATAACGTTGAACTGAATTGTTGCGCCCGCGTCTTCGAACGCAGGATGCGAGTGAATCATATCGATCAGATCCGCACTTGCGATCAGCATGTGCCCCCATGCTCCGAGATAAGGCTCGAGCCCATCACTCGGTCCGACATCAAAGAAGAGGATGGTTTTCTGGCCGGCGATGGGTTGTGCCGGCTGCGTGCGCACGCGGACACGAAGATTAGCGAGCTCCTTCGGGTCGAGATCGGCTGCAAGCACAGCCTGCGGTTCGGAGCCCGGCACGATGACGCTCCGAGCGATCATCTGCGGCGTTGCGCCAGCAGGATAGAAATCTGCAAGCAGCCGGTACTCGCCCGTTTGCGGAAATGCGAAGCGAAAGACGAAGCTGCCGTCGGGCCGCGACTCCGGATGTTCGTGTGCGAAGTACGCGAGGTTCCGGCTCACGACGAAGAGATGGAAGTACTTCTCGTGGACGAGATCGAACTTCGTTACTGCTTTGCCCGCGTCTGGATCGATGACGCGAAATGTGAGATCGGCCGGCTGGCCCGCCCGGATCAGGCGCGGCTGAATATCTATATCGACCCGATATTCCTTCGGGTCGGGAAGGCCGGCCACGAGCGCCATCCCGCACTTCCGGCATCTACCCGGATCGTTTGATCGCACATCCGGGTCCATCGGGCAGACCCACTCGATGCGCTCTTCGGCCGCGGGCTGCGCGGGGTTTTGCGGGGCGTACGCGCTGGCGAGCGCAGCGCACAGTACGACGATCAGCTTCACGGCTCGAACGGCCAGACTGCGGTTGTCGAGTAACCCCCGTCAACTGCAATCACCTGGCCGGTGATGTAATCGGAACCCCGCCCGGAGAGGAAAACGGCGAGTGGCGCAATGTCCTCCGGCGTGCCGACGCGGGGATTCGCCTGGATGCCCTGGGCCCAGACTCGCAGGTCCTCGCGCTGCCACATCTGCCGGTTCAGGTCAGTAATGACAAAGCCCGGCGCGATGCAGTTGACCTGGATGTTGTGCCTGCCCCACTCGGCTGCGAGAGTTCGTGTGAGCCCCGCGATCGCAGCCTTGCTCATTGCATATACGGTGAGGTACGGCAGGCCGAGGATCGACATCAGGCTGCCGATGAAGATCACCTTCCCGCCGCTGCCCCGGTCGATCATGCGCTTCCCGATCCGCTGCGACAGCAGGAAGAAGCCATCGACATTGGTGCGCATGATGCTCGTGTACTCTCCGGGCGTGTAATCGCTGATGCGCTTGCGCAGATTCGTGCCGGACACGCCGACGAAGATGTCGAGATCCGGCAGTTTACTCGTCGCCGCGGCGATTGAATCGGCATCGGCGACGTCGAGCGCGACTGACTCGGCTCTTCCACCGCTGCCCCGGATGTCGGAAGCGTGCTTTTCCAGCTTGTCCACCGACCGTGCCGCCAGAATCGTATGCGCGCCCGCGGCCGCGATGTGCTGTGCGATGGCAAGTCCGATACCGCGGCTCGCGCCGACCACAAGCGCCGTCTTACCTTCGAGCGAGAAGGTTTGCATTCTCTATCTGAAGTAGCACAGAGTGCCGTCGTCTGCGGTGTACGCAGTTGATACCGGTTTCCGCCACCTCGACGCAGACTCTGAAGCCCATGAGACTCGCAGGTGCGCCGCGACAGCAAGGCAGCTTTGAAGAAAATCGCGGCACTCGAGACTGCCGTTCGCTTCGCCGGAACCTGCGGCCACGCGTAGACTACACTGGGCAGGGCGGCAGAGCAGCAGCTCCAAAGTGGTTTGATGAAAGCGCACGCCGGCCGCAACATCGACGCCGAGCGGGTGAGGTCCATCGGGTACCGATGAGGAAGATAAACGGAACGTATGCCGCACATTGACAGACATACTCCCGGTTCATTCTGCTGGATCGAACTGGCGACCACCGACCAGAATGCGGCGAAGCAGTTTTACACATCTCTGTTCGGATGGTCGGTGAGCGATTTCCCGATGGGCCCGGACGAATCATATTCAACGTTCCGGCTCGACGGGCGGGACGCGGGTGCAGCATATACGATGCGCTCCGAGCAGAGGCAACAGGGTATTCCGCCACACTGGATGCTGTATGTGGCGACCACAAGCGCGGATGAGACGGCGCGCAAGGCAGGAGAAGCCAGCGGGCGACTACTCGCTCCTCCTTTTGACGTATTTGATTTCGGACGTATGGCGGTCCTGCAGGATCCGGCTGGCGCCGTGATCTCGGTCTGGCAGGCGGGCAAACACGCGGGTCTGGGCATAAAAGGCGTGGATCACACTTTCGTGTGGGCAGACCTGGTCACGCCCGACCGCGAGACGGCTGTCCGTTTCTATTCGGCTGTTTTCGGCTGGTATTTCGAAGCGGGGGAGAAGGACGCCGCCTCGGAATACCTGCATGTCAGGAATGGACAGGAGTACATCGGTGGCGTGCTGCCGAAATCGTACCAGCGGCCGGGCGTGCCGCCGCACTGGCTGCTTTATTTCGGCAGCTCAGACTGCGATCGCGACGCGGCGACAGCCACGGAGCTCGGCGCGTCATTGCACCTCGAGCCGATAACGATCCCGAATGTCGGCCGCATGGCCATCATCGCTGATCCCCAGGGCGCAGTGTTCTCGGTGTTTCAACCAGCGCGCCGCGAAGATCACTAACTCTCAGCGTCAGCGAGCAGCCGGTCACGGTGACAGTGTTGCGCCGCCCTCGGGCAGGCGCGCGACACCGCTCGGCTGCGCGTGCCCGATCGGTGTAATATCAGAGCGAAGAGGGACTCCCCGTGCGGGAGGTCTTGTTGGGGAAAGGGTCATCCCGCACGGGAGGACTTGCTTTGCGTCATAGACGGGCCCGCCCCGAGTTTGTCCCGATCGACTACGAGAATTCTACGGAAAGTGCAGTTCTGAGGACTGGCAACTCGGTCCTGATGTCAAACTGCAGCTGCGCATGCGCTCGCAGTAATGCTGCCTCCACGGCCTGGGGAGTATCCGCGCGCGCGAAGATGAAACCTGTGTATGAGGCGCCCTCGGGCAGCTTCATGAGCGGCTGTCCTTCCTTTGCCGTCACGACGATTCCGGTTACAGACGGAACCGACAGCGCAGTATCGATACCGGTGGCGCCCACATAGATCCCATTTCTCGGAACCGGAATCATCATGACCCCTGTCGCGCCGGGCTGCAGGCGAAGCTGAGATACGTCTTCTCCGAGCGCATGAAAGAGAATCAGCTCTTCCAGCGTCACGCCCCCGGTGAACCGCAATGCCTGCGCACAGAGCCCCCCAATCGGCCGAGCCGCCACCTCGAGCATCCACACGCCTCGTTCGTTTACCCGCATTTCGGCGTGAATCGGGCCATGCGTCAGGCCGAGCGCAGTGACTGCCTTCCGGGTCGCGTCGATGATTGCGCGCTGTATCTGCTCCGGTTCCCGCGAAGGTGTGACGTAGATCGTCTCTTCGAAAAACGGCCCGCTCAGATCATCGGGCTTATCGAAAATCGCATGCACCTGCAGGCGTCCCTTCGTGAGCATCGCTTCGACGGCGAACTCGCGTCCGGGAATGAAGCTCTCGATCTGAATGAATCGATCCTGATGCTCGCCCAGCCGTGCGATGTCCGGCGAGCAGAGCAGTGACACAATTCGCCGGAACGCCGCGACGAACTCGGCCGGCGAGTCCGCCCGAATCACGCCGCGGCTTGCTGATAGCCCGAGCGGCTTCAGCACGCAGGGCCACGGCGCGCGTTCCAGGGCAGCACAGGGATCCATATCGGCGGGCACAGTGAAATACGTGGGCACAGGCAGCCCGGCCGCTTCGAACCGGCGTCGCGCCTCGTTCTTGTTCCGGCAGATCGCTACCGCCCCCGGAGCGCTGAATGGAATCCCGAGCCTCTGTGCCGCGAGCGCCGCGATCGATGCCGGCCGGTCGCCGACGGCGATGATTCCGGCGGGTGCGGGCTGCACCGCCGCAATGACGCCAGCAGCCGCCTCGGGATTCTCGAACTGCAGCGGCAGGGCACGATCGCCCCAGGGATCGTCCAGCACGTGGCATCGATCCGTCGCCATCACGAGTTCTATCCCTATGTGCTGCGCGGCTTCATCGAACGCACGCGTCTGATACCCCGTCTTCGACGCGACGAGTACGACGCGGCGCGACCGCTGGCCGGTGTACGCGCCGTTCATTCCGACGCCGCCACTGTAGCATGAGAGAAGATGATTCTCCGCCGCCGGGAAGTGCTGTTCGGCGCGGCTGCCGCAGTCGCGGGCTGCCGGACGCTGCGCGGCTTTTCGGGTTACGCGTTCGTCGCGAACGAGGAGGGGCGAGCGATCGCAGTCGTTGATCTGCAAGCGTTGGCGCTGGTGCGGCATGTGGCCCTGAGCGCAGCGCCTGTCGCGCTGCTTTCGCATCCGACGCGCGAGGCGGTCCTCGCTCTGACGCCCGAAAACGGCGTGGTCCACGAGATTGGCGTACCCCGCATGCAGCGGGTGCGCGAGGTCTACGCCGGGCCCTCGGCTCACCGGATGAGACTAAGTCCTGATGGAGGGTCCCTGTGGGTGCTCAGCGGGCCGGCACGCAGGCTGTACCGCATTTCGCTCGGTGATAACCCGCGGGTCGAAGGCTCGCTGCAACTCGCGCCGGAAGCGACCGACTTCGAGCTTTCGCCTTATCGCAACCTCTGCGGGGTCGCCTACGCCGGCACAGGCTCGGTGCAGATGTTCGATCTGAAAACCGGAACGGCAGGCCGCATCATAAGAGTCGCCGATGAAGTCGGTTCGGTCCGCTTCCGCTCTGATGGCGAGGCGCTGCTCGTCGCGAACCTTTCCGGCCGCATGCTCACGGTCCTCGAAGCCCCGAGCGGGCGCGTGATCGCGAATCTCCCACTGGCGGTGCGACCGGACAACTTCTGCTTTCATCCGAACGGCGGGCAGCTGTTCATCACCGGCGATGGCATGGACGCCGTCGTCGTGGTTTATCCGCACTACGTTCCGCAGGTCGCCGAGACCGCGCTCGCGGGGCGAGCCCCGGCCGCAATGGCCGCCTCAGACACTCACCTTTTTGTGACGAGCCCGACGACGGGCGACGTAATTGTAATGGATGTGGAGACTCGCCGTGTCATCGCGATCGCGACGGCCGGCGCTGAGCCGTGCGCGGTCGTGCTGACGCCCGGCGCCGAATACGCTCTCGTGCTCAACCGCAAATCCGGCGACATGGCGGTCATCCTGACCTCCGCCATCGCACGGAACCGCCGCAAGTCCATTGCGCTGCTGAACATGATTCCTGTCGGCTCGAAACCGGTAGCGGCCGTCGTAAGAAGCGTCTAGCGAGGCGAACGACTGCTGGTCCTGGCTCGGGCACCAGCCCGTGTTCCGCCTGCGCCGCTGGTGGTGGCAGTGCCGCCTGTTGCCCCGGTATTAGCTTCGGTTCCGGTTGCCGCAGTCCCGCCTGTGCCGGCACCACGGCTGCCGTCACCGCGCCGTCCGAACCCTGCGTACCGCTCGCGGCGCTTCCGCTGGCTCTCGTTCCGGCGCTTCCGCCGGTGCCTGTAAGCGCGCCGCTCGCATCGCGACTGGCCGCGCTCGGTCCACCGGATGTCGAGCCGGACGCGTCACCGCTGCGATTACGGCTTTGGTCGCCGCCGCATCCGGCCGTCACGAGACTCGCAGCCAGCGCTGCTGTCGCGAAGGTGTTCCTGAGTCTCACCTGTAACCTCCCGCTTCTGAGACGCTGTATGGTCATGCGATGCGTGCTTTAACGGTGCGGCACTCTGCGGCCAGCATACGAAACAGATATAGTGGCTGCATGCCCCGCAGTGCCTCCGCGGCTTTATTTGTCGGGATCGCACTTGCGGCCGTGCTCGTAATACTGGTTGTGGTGCTGGTTCTGTTGAGTAACCCGCCGAATAAGTGGGTCGATCGTGTCACCAAAGATAAGGAAAAGTGAAATGCAAACTCACATCAGAATAGTGGGCTGGCTGCACGTCGTTTTCGGCGTGGTCGGAATCCTGATCGGCCTCGCCGGTTTCGCATTTTTCGGCGGCATCGCGGGCCTGATTGGTATGACCGAAACCTCGGATGAGAAGTTCGTCGCGATGCCCATTGTGGGGGCCATCGGCGGGCTGATCCTCATATTCATGCTGATCATTTCGATCCCGGGCCTGATCGTCGGCTACGGGCTCGTCAGCTTCCGGCCGTGGTCACGCGTGCTCGGCATCGTTATGTCCGCTCTGCACCTGCTCAACGTGCCATTCGGGACTGCGCTGGGAATATACGGCTTGTGGGTACTGCTGAACGATCAGAGCGCGGCGATCCTCGAGGGCCGAACCGCGCCGCCGCTCGCACCGCAGCCGCCGTACCCGCCGCAGACTACATGAAGTAGTCTTTGACCTTATCGAAGATGCCCTTCTCCCGAGGTTCGTTCTCCGCGGGGAGGGTTTCGCGGAGCTGCTCGAACATCTTCCGCTGCTCGCGTGTCAGCTTCGACGGCACGCGCACGTCGACATGCACGATCAGATCGCCGCGAGAGTGCCCGTTGAGTACCGGCATGCCCTGTCCACGCACGCGCACCTCGGCGCCTGACTGCGTGCCCTCGGGGACCTTCACGCTCTGCAGCCCGTCGAAGGTCAGGACGTTGACCTCGGTTCCGAGCGCAGCCTGAGCCACGTTCACGGGCACCGTGCAGTGCAGGTCATTGCCTTCGCGGTCGAAGATCGGATGTTCAGTGACGCGCAGCACGACATACAGATCGCCCGGCGGTCCGTTCAGGTGTCCGGGCTGACCCTCGTTGGCAACGCGCAGCCGCGTGCCCGTGTCCACCCCGGGTGGAATCCTGATGCTGAGCTTGCGATCGGTGCGAACGTACTGCTCGCCCCTGCACTGCTGGCAGGGCCGCCGGATAATCTGGCCGCGCCCGTTACACTGCGAGCATGTCCGGCGTATCGACAGGAAGCTCTGCTGATATGTGACCTCGCCGCGGCCGCGGCACATCGGACACACGGTCAAGCCATCCTGCGGCTCGGCGCCCGTGCCGTGGCACTTCGAACACGGCTCCATGCGCGGAATCTTCAGGTCTGCATTCATGCCGCGCCACGCGTCCTCGAGCGTAATGTCGAGGTCGTAGCGCAGATCGTCGCCGCGTTGCGGCCGATTGCGCCTGCGCGCACCGCCGCCGAAGAGATCGCCGAAGCCGAAAATATCCCCGAGAATGTCGCTGAAATCCGCGAACGTGCTCGGATCGAAGCCTGGGCCGCCGGCGGCGGTCTGGACACCCTGATGCCCGTAGCGGTCGTACAGAGACCGCTTCTGCGAATCGCTCAGGATGCTGTAGGCTTCCGCGGCTTCTTTGAACTTCTCCTCGGCCTCGTGATTCCCCGGATTCCGGTCCGGATGGTACTTGAGCGCGAGCTTTCGGTAGGCACTTTTCAGCGCCGTCTCGTCGGCGCTGCGATCGACACCGAGGATCTCGTAGTAGTCGCGTTTGGTCACGTTCACGACCGCACCGCGACCTTCACCATCGAAGGCCGCAACAGCCTCCCTCGAAAGTTATACCCGCGCTGGTATTCCTCGAGGACCGTGTTCTCCTCCGCGTCCTGTGTCTCCTCGCGCTGAATCGCGTTGTGCTGATTCGGATCGAATGGCCGCCCGACCGCTTCGATCGGCTCGAGTCCCAGCTTCGTCAGCGTGTCGAGCAGGCGGTTGTAGATCAGTTCGACGCCCTTGACGAACTCGGTATCGGCCCCATCCGTGGTCTGCGCGGCCTTCAGGGCCCTTTCGAAATCGTCGAGTGCGGTCAACAGCGGCCGCACGGTTTCCATGCTGACGAAGTCCGCGACATCGAGGCGCTCTCGCTCGGACCGCCGCCGGAAGTTCTCGAACTCGGCCTGCCGCCGCAGCAGCCGGTCCTGCAGGTCCGCTTTCTCCTGCACGAGTTGATCGCGTTCCGCCGTGAGTGCGGCAATGTGCTCCGCGGGATCAACCGCGAGAGCTGTGTCGTCCGCCCGCGGTTCCATCGTGTCCAGGCCAGTCCTCTCGTTACCGTCCCGATCTCCCATAATTACTCCCTGAATTTCAGATTAACAGTCGCTGTTAAGAATCGCCGCCGCCAGGCCGCTCAGATCGCCTTGAGGGCGTGGCCGACATGGGCGACGGCGGACATGACCCGCTCGTAATTCATGCGCATGGGGCCGAGCACCGCGATCTTTCCCGAGACACCGCTCGGAAGCGTGACCGTAAGTCCGATCAGCGACAGCTCGCCCATTGCCGGATGCGCCGAAGCCAGCCCCACCTGAACTCCGACCTCGTCCTGGGGGTCATCGAGGTACCGGTCGAGAATGTGCAGCAGCTTCTTCTTCTCCTCGAGCGCGCGGAAAAGTTCGCGCAGCTTCTCGCGCGTGAGGTGCAGGTCGAGGCCGACGAGGTTCGACGCGCCCTCCATGTGAATCTCCGGCAAGAGCGCAAGTTCGAGCAGCCCGCTGTTATAGAGCACCTGCAGCTTGCGCAGAATCGCGTCATAGGCCGCACTTTCATGTCGCAGCCGCTGCTCGACCTCATGCTGGATTTCGATGAGCGTCCACCCGCTGAAGTTCACATTGAGGTAATTGCGAATCGAATGCAGCTCATCTTCGGTGACCGGGTCCGCGACGTGGATGATCTTGTTGCGCACCATTTGATCGCGGGTCACCACCACCATGAGCACACGGCCGTCCGCGAGTTTGAGGAGGTCGACCTGATCGAGCGTCTGGCTGTGAGCAGGAATTGCGGCCGCGATGCCAACGCCGCGCGTCATCTCCTCCAGGATTTCCGACGAGCGGTGGAGACGGCCCTCAAGAGTGCCGATCTCGGCCAGTTCATGCCGCAGCCGCCGCAGTTCGTCGGAGAGGATCCGGCGAACGGCGAGGCAGCGGACATAGCTCTGGAACGCTTTTTCGGTCGGGATTCGACCGGCCGAGGTGTGCGGCTGCGCCAGGTAGCCCTCGTCGTACAGGTCGGCCATGACGTTGCGGATGGAGGCCGAGCTCAGATTCTCGGACAGACGGTGAGCCACGCTGCGCGATGCGACCGGCTCGCCGTCCTCGATGTAAAGTTCGACGATCGCGTGCAGAACCCTGAGCTTTCTGTTAGTTACGCTGTGGCCGCGCATAGCGTCCGATCCCATTCTACGCAGACGCATGGATGGCAATCAAGTTGCAGGTTGCAGAACGGCCTGGGCCAGGCCGGTGGGGCACCGTGTCAAGCGGCGCGCGGGTTGGTAACCCGCGCAATGCTAACGGCGTAGTTCCGCCGCGAGCACGACATCTACGCGGTTCCGCAGGATATCGAACCGCTCCATCCCATACTTCAGCTGAATCGGCCGGCCGATCTTTGCGTCCGGATAGTTCGGCAGCACATAGTTCCGAATGACCCAGTCGAGCGCCGCCCCCTGAATGGGGATGCCGTCGATCTCCACGCGACGCAGGAACACTGTGGCCGTGCCATTGCCCGACTGCAGCTCCGTAGTAACCGCCACGTCGCGCTCGCCGTCGAGGAGTTGACGCAGAAACCAGTTCGGAGGCTTGCCCTGCGCCCTGCGTACCGTGAGGAAGTTAATCTTCGCGTAGCCGGTAGCCTGATTGTTGCCGTGCAGCTCGACATGGGGCGCGCGCACGCCCGGTGGCGCGTACTTCGGGAGCTCGGTTTCGACGTAGGCGTTGAGCTCGTTCACGCCGATCGGCACGCGCGTGCCTGGCTTATACCTGTACTGCTCGATGCTGTCGAACTTGCGCCTGACGCTGACGTAATCCGAGCGGGAGGCCGGGGCCAGCATAGCCGCGAGGCCGAGGACGGCGAAGGCTACGCCCAGTCTTCGCATACTTCTATTATAAGGTGAGGCACTGTCATGATCCGTACAATACTTGTCGTAACGTGTAGTGCTCTGGTGGCCTGGGCCGAATCCGGCCACAAACGTCTCGAAGAATCGGCGGAGGTGCTGCGGGAGGTGATGCGTATTTCCGACCGCGCCATCCCTCAGGACCTGCTCGATAAAGCTCATTGCATCGTGATTGTGCCCGGTCTCAAGAAGGGCGCTTTCGTCGTCGGCGCGAAATATGGCCGCGGTTTCGTGTCCTGCCGCAGGGCGGGCGCGGGCTGGTCGGCCCCCGGCGGCGTTCGCGTCGAGGGCGGCAGCTTCGGGTTCCAGATCGGCGGCTCGGAAACCGACGTCATTATGCTCGTGCTCAACCGCCGCGGCATGGAGAAGCTGCTTTCGAGCAAATTCACCATTGGCGCGGAAGGGGAAGTTGCCGCCGGCCCGGTGGGCCGCCACACCTCTGCGCAGACGGACGCTCTGATGCGCGCGGAGATTCTCACGTGGTCCCGCTCGCGAGGAGTTTTTGCCGGCATCTCGCTGCAGGGCGCCACGCTGCGGCAGGATCTCGATTCGAACAAGGAAATCTACGGCCGCGAAATCCCGAACCGCGACATCGTTGCGGGTTCGGTTCCGGCTCCACGCGCCGCCGGGGCGCTCGTGTCGCTGCTGAACAAGTACTCGAGCCGCAGATCGGGGTGACCGATGATGCGCCTGCTGCTGGTTGTTGCGCTCGGCGCCGCCGCCGTTCTGCCGCAGAATACTGACACCGCCGCCGATCTCGAAAGCGAGTACATTCGCATGCTTTCGAAATGGTCCGGCTATCGCGAGCAGGCTGTCCGCGCATGGCGGCAGCAGGTGGGCGCGTATACGGAACTCGCGCCGATGCTCCTCATCAGCCGCAGGGCAAACATCCCGCCCGGCGAGCTGATCAGGCAGCGCGACCGCGGCATGACCTGGGGCGACATTGCACGCGATCGCAAAATCCGCACGATCGGAACCGACTTCATCGACGAATCAAACCTGTTCATCCTGGCGCAGCATTACCGCCGGTCACTCGAAGAAGTCCGCGCCGTGCGGCGCGCCGATATGAGCCTGCTTCAGCTGAACGAGCAACTCCAGCGCGCTCGGAAACAAACCCCGGCCGGGCCGTAACGGATCACAGGACGCGCAGTTACACTCCGCCGCTCACAGCGTCTACCGTGATGGAGAGGTGTATGCGGCTTCTGCTAACGCTTGTGCTTTCTGCCGGCCTGCTGCCTGCGCAGATTAAGTCTCCCGCGAAAGACACCGCGGGCGGCGATCCGATGATCGACCTTTACAGATCACTCGCGGACTGGTCACGCAAGTCTGAGCGGACCATCTATGCCATTC
>DASSSG010000805.1:0-3092 GCA_035708545.1 Bryobacteraceae bacterium
GAGCTCGAAGTATTTACAGTAAAATACTCGCTCTCTCAAGGTCAAGGTGGACAGGCTCTCGGCCGGCGGGCGGACTCTCACGATGGCTGTCATCAGGTTCGGAGGATCCGCGCAGTCTCTCAGGCTCACCGCGGCGTCAGCGGAGGCGCTGTCTGCCCGCCCAGTCCGGCGTAGCTCTCCTTCACCTGCGCGACTTTCGAGCCTTTGAAGGTAACGAACGTGATCTTTCCGGGAGGCAAGCCGTAGACCCAGTCTTCGTAATCCTCGCCGTCTTTGCTCTCGCGTTGCTTGTGCCGGGGTCTTCCGAGCGCGAGCAGCACCTGCTCGCGATCCATTCCTTCGATGGCTCGCTTCTCCCGGACCGCCGCCTGGATCTCCGGCGGGAAGCTGTCCACCAGTTGCTCGGTCGCGCTCCGCCGCTCGAAATCGAGCACCGGGGCCAGCATCTTCTTGAACTCCGCAGCCGGCAGGACCGGGACACGTTTGTCGAAGATCAGGGCGATCGTCGTACCGGCGGGAGCCGTCACGTTCTGCGGCTGATTGATGGGCGTGGTGCGCGTTCCCATCCCGACCTCAATGTTGTGATACCACTTGCGTTTGCTCTTCGCGCCGCCGTTGAGCTCGATGATGATCCGCTGGTCCTCGATCTCGACTTTCGTGACCTGGACCATATCGCCGGCCCGCGCCGCAGGCCCGACCTCGCGTGCCATCGCCTCCCACGCCGGCTTGTCGAACTTACCGGTGGCCATGAAGTCGAGGTGCTTCTTCGACCGTGGAATCAGTACCTTCGCCGTCGCGTATTCGGCCATCAGACCGCGAACGATTTCGACCCGATCGTCAAACGTGAGCTTGTCGTTCGCTCCGAATGAGGGAGATACCAACAATGAAGCGAGAAGAACGCAGAAACCGGAGATTCTCAACATTCATACCTCCGGTTGCGGCCGCAGCAGCAGAAGGTCATGCTCCACTACGGGCGCCTTCACGAGGTAGATCATCAGAGCCACGATGACCCCGCAGGTCAGCACACTGCCCTCGGGGCCGTAATTACCGCCGCTCCAGATGGCCCCTGCCTTCCAGCGCATCGTGAAGCCGGACACCCCCATTGTAAAACCGCTGATGTTGGCGCCAAACAGGGGCAATGTCCAGTTCCACCCAAAGTGGACGCCGATCGCGAGCCACAGATCGCCGCTGCGCGCCACTGCATATCCCAGCACGATTCCGAATCCGACTGTGTTGACGAGCGCGAGTGTCGTTACGTTCTGATTTTCCGCATGCATCGCGGCAAACAGCACGGCGACCGGGAGAATCGTCGCGAATCGGCCGAGCCTGCCCATCAGACATTGAAAGCCGTAACCGCGAAACAGCATTTCTTCGCCGATCGCCCCGAACAGCAGAACCACGGAAACGAAGATCAGGGGACCGATCCCGGCCTGCTGCTGCGGATCGGGCCGAAGCTCGGCCATGCCCGCCGCGATCGGCCCGAGCAGCACGACGGCAGCAGCGCCGATCCCGCCGAGAAGTCCGAGCGCGAGGTTTCGCGACGAACCCGACGTCCATCCGAGTCCGATCGCCGGCAGCCTGGCCCGTTCAAAAATGCGAAGCGTGATTGCATTCGCCGCAGCTGCCGCGGCGAAGACTCCGACCGCTGCCGTAACCAGCGTCCCCGCGAGAGGATTAAGGACGAGCGGAAAAACGACGAGCCCGAGAACCGCGAGCAGAATAAACACGCCGACCTTCAGAACGACGGCCAGCCAGTCCTTTGGCAGGGCAGCTGGCGAAGCGGACGTTGTCTCCGCGTTTTGTTCCATCAGGATTCGCGTGCCTGCACCCGAACGCCACGCGGCGCGACAGTCACCGGCAGCACCTCAGCTCCATTCTCCTCGATTACGCGGCTCACGGCCTGTTTCGCGCCGGGTTTGACGAGAAAGAAGACGCAGCCCCCGCCGCCCGCACCGCAGACCTTTGCGCCCACGGCGCCTGCTCGGCGCGTCACCTCCACCAGGCGATCGATCAGCGGCGTTGTGATGCCCGGTGCGTTCCTGCGGCGATGCGCCCACTCCTCGCGCAGCAGTTTGCCGACCGCATCCCAGTCGGTCCGTTCGAGCGCAGCGCGCATGGCATGGGCGATTTCGGCGATGCGATCGAAGTTCCTGTGGACTGCACGATCGCCGTTGATGTGTGCCTTCGTAACCTCCCAGTTGTTAATGCCCGAATTGCGCGGCTCGCCGGTGTAAGCCAGGACGATGCGATTGTTGAAGTCATCGAGGTCGACGGCAATTGCCTTGCGGACGATGCCGACGGGAGTGAGCTCGATCGCGCTCACGGCTCCGTACATGGCCGGATAGTAATCCTGGCAGCCGGTGGGAACGCGGATGATCTGCGCCTCGATATTCTGGGCGATCTCGCGAATCTTCTCGATGTTGTAGCCGCCGCCCGTCAGTCTGTCGAGCGCGCTCGCCAGCGAGATGATCAGCGACGACGAGCCGGAAATGCCTGCGCCCGCGGGTGCCTCGGAATGGGTTTCGACCTCGAGTCCGGTCCGGGGCCGGAAGTAGCGTATAACGTAGGCGAGCAGCGGCAGGCGATATCTTTTCGCTGCGGCGAGCGCCTCGAAAGAATCGAACCGTTCCTCGTCGTTCTGGTCGCGCGAACGAAGGATGTACATGCCGTCAGCACGCGTGCGCAGCTCGCACGACGTGTAGCGATTCACGGCGAAATTCACAGTCACCGCGTTCGCGTGAAACAGATACAGCGGCCAGATATCGAGCGTCCCGCCCGCCAGATCCACGCGGCACGGCGACTTGGCTGTGACGATCATCTACGGGCTTCAACGTATCACGTGAGCTCCCGGGCTCCGCCGGACGCCAGGTCCGCCCGGATCGTGCGTAATTCCGCCCGCCAGGTTCGTACTACACAATGTATGGTCGCGGTGCCGATGATATGCGCGGGCACGGCGGACCGCGAACCTCAGGAGATTGCCCGCGCGTCCAGGCAAAAAGACATGGACAGAACCAGACTCCCCGCCCGATGAGGCATTAGCCGCCGGGCTTCCACCGCGCCGCATTCAGCAGGATCTGTACATACGTGCGATT
>DASSSG010000806.1:0-4113 GCA_035708545.1 Bryobacteraceae bacterium
GCGAGGCGCTCCACCACTGACGATTCGCACGTCAGGCACGTATTTCAGGACACCTGCCTCGAGCCGGTCATGCAGCGCCGTAACGCGAGCTGCCTCCGCGCCGAAATCGCGCAGAGCCGACTTACAGGCGAGACCCAGGGCGAAGCACCCGGGTACATTCTCCGTGCCCGCGCGCCGCTGCTGCTCATGCCGGCCGCCGTAGAGCATCGGAGCCACCGCGACACCTCTGCGGACGAAAAGCGCGCCCGCTCCCTTCGGCGCGTACAGTTTGTGCCCGCTGATCGAATACAGGTCCACGCCCAGCGCGTTGACATCAACCGGCAGCCGGCCGGCGGCCTGCACGCCGTCGCTGTGGAAAGTCACTCCCGCCTCGTGCGCCACGCGCGCGAGTTCGGCGATCGGCTGCACGGTTCCGATCTCGTTGTTCACATGCATCACCGAGACCAGCGCCGTGTCGTTACGAATAGCGCGCCGGACCGCGTCGGGATCCACGATACCGTTTGCGTCCGGCCGCACGAACGTGGCGTCGAGCTGACCGCAGGCGTTGAGCACTGCCGGGTGCTCGATGGCGGTGGTGACCACGTGGCGGCCGCGGGCGATTCCGAAAATGGCAAGGTTGTCCGCCTCGGTGCCGCCGCTGGTGAAGACAATCTCCCGGGCGGAGGAGCTCAGGAGCGCAGCGGTTCCGGCGCGAGCCTCATCGAGCCGCTGGCGCGCCCGCTGGCCGTGCTGATGGATACTGGAAGCGTTGCCGAAATCCTCGGCCATGACCGGGATCAGCGCTTCGAGTACTTCGTGAAGTACGGGCGTTGTCGCGTTGTGATCAAAGTAGAAACGCTGCACCGGGATTCAACTCCAGTCTAACAATCGATGCTTCGGCCAATCATCACTCTGACCACGGATTTCGGGCTCTCCGACCACTTCGCCGGCGTCATGAAAGGCGTCATCCTGGGGATCGCGCGGGCGGCGAACATCGTCGATATCACGCACGAAATCCGGCCGTTCGAGATCTCCGAAGGCGCCTTCACGATCTATCAGGCGTACCGCTGGTTTCCCAGGCGCACGATCCACGTGGTCGTGGTCGATCCGGGCGTGGGCACGGCCCGCCGGCCGATCCTGGTCGAGGCCGCCGGACAGTTCTTTATCGGACCTGATAATGGCGTACTTTCAATGATTTACGGCAAAGAAACAAAGCACAAGGTGAGGGAGATCACGGCCGCGAAATACTTTCTCAAGCCGGTCAGCCGGACCTTCCACGGGCGGGACATTTTCGCTCCCGCAGCGGCGCATCTTGCGGCAGGCGTGCGGCCGGCAGCTTTCGGCAAACTCATCGATGACTATCTCAAGCTCTCATTCGATGCGCCTCTGCGGACCTCGAAACGCGCGTGGACGGGCTCGATTCTGAAGATTGACCGGTTCGGGAATCTGATCACGAACCTGCATATCGACGTCTTTCCCGACGTGCATTCGCGCCCGTTCGAACTGCACGTCGGCGCGCGCAAACTGGCGCGGCTGGCGCTCAACTACGCCGACTCCGAAGACCCCGAGCCGTTCGTGATCATCGGCAGTTCCGGCTATCTCGAGGTCGCATGTAATCAGGCGTCCGCGGCGCGGGTGCTGGGCTGCGGCACCGGCGCGCCGGTCGAGCTGACGGTGTGGTGAATTGCGATATAATCAGGCGTTTCCGCTCATCCAGCCGCGGCGCACCTCTGCGTCGCGTCCGCTCAGACGACCGTGGCCACCGACCTCATCGAGATAGATTCCGAAAACCCGGGCGAGGAAGCAATCGAGCGGGCGGCCGACCTGATCCGCCGCGGGGGTATTGTCGCAATCCCGAGTGACGCGCTGTACACGATCGTGGCCGATCCCGTGAACCTGCACGCGGTCGGCCGGGTGTTCAAGGCGAAAGGCCGTGAGGCACAACGATCGCTGCCGCTCCTGGTCAGCGACATGTTCATGGCCGAAGACCTCGCGCGCGAAACCACGGTCCGCTTCAACCTGCTTGCCCGGCATTTCTGGCCGGGCCCGCTGACGGTGATTGTACCGGCGTCCGAGAAGGTCCCTTTGAAAGTCACAGGCAATACCGGGCGCCTCGCTCTTCGGCAGCCACGCAGCGCGGTTGCGTGCGCGCTTTTCGAAAAGCTGGACCAGCCGCTGATCGGCACGAGCGCGAACCTCTCGGGTCAGCCCACGGCCCGCAGCGGAATCGAGATCTTCGCGCAGATGGACGGCACGCTCGACCTCGTGCTCGACGGCGGCGTCTGCGCCGGTGAGGGCGCGACAACCGTCGATATCACGGAACCGTACTGGCGCATCATCAAGGAGGGCGCTGTTACAGAGCGGGAAATCGCCGACTGCCTGCAAGCCAAATAGCACCGCGCCGTGCGCGTTCGCGCACGCCTGCTACTCTCAATAGAGTCAATGCGGACATTATTTCTGAACCCGCCTTCGTTCGAAGGGTTCGATGGCGGCGCGAGCTCACGCTGGCCCGCATCGCGCGAGATCGAATCCTACTGGTATCCGGTGTGGCTCTGCTACCCGGCCGGCATGCTCGCCGACAGCAAGGTGGTCGACGCGCCTCCGCATAAGATCAGCATCGAGCAGACGGTCGGGATGGCAGACGATTTCGAGCTGCTCGTGCTGTTCACCTCCACACCGGGTTTCGACGTCGATGTCCGCATCGCCCGGATGATGAAGGACCGAAATCCGAAGCTGAAGGTCTGCTTCGTCGGGCCTCCGGTGACAGTCGAGCCCGAGAAGGCGCTTCGCGAGTCCGCCATCGACTTCATTGTGCGCCGCGAATTCGATCATCAGATCGTGGCCTATGCGAATGGAACGCCACTAAGTGCGATCCCGGGCGCCAGCTATCGCGAGAACGGCGGTTATCGCCACAATCCCGAAGGCGGTTACATCGAGGACCTCGACAAACTGCCGTGGGCCACCAGAACCTATAAGCGCGATCTCGATTTCCGCCGCTACAATGTTCCGTTTCTCAGGAACCCGTTTATTTCCTTCTACACATCGCGCGGCTGTCCCGCGATGTGTACTTTCTGCCTGTGGCCGCAGACGCATTCGGGCCACCGCTGGCGCCTGCGTTCGGTGCAGGATGTGGCAGCCGAATGCCGATTCGCGCTCGACAGCTTTCCGGGCCTGCAGGAGATCTTCTTCGATGACGATACGTTCAACTACAAAAAGGAACGCACGATCGCGCTCTGCAATGATCTGAAGAAGCTCAAATTCACGTGGAGCTGCACGTCGCGGGTCACGACCGATTACGAAACACTCAGGGCGATGAAGGAAGCCGGCTGCCGCCTCATGATTGTCGGCTACGAATCGGGCGACCAGCAGATCCTGAGGAACATCAAGAAGGGCGCGACGCTCGAGATGGCGAAGCGCTTCACGCGCGACGCGCACCGTCTCGGCCTGACCATTCACGGAGATTACATTGTCGGACTCCCCGGAGAAACCCCGGAGTCCATCCGCAAGACCATCGACTTTGCGAAAAGCCTCGACACGGAAACGATTCAGGTCTCGATCGCGCACCCGTATCCGGGAACGGAGTTCTACGACTATGTCGAACAGAACGGCCTGATCACGATCGACTCCATGACCGATGAGTCGGGACACCAGCTCCCGAACATTTCCTATCACGATCTCGATCGCGCCGATCTCGTCGAGTGGGTCGAGCGTTTTTACGGCGAATACTACTTCCGGCCGAAGGCCGCCTGGCGCGTCGTGCGCAAGGCGCTTCTGCACCGCGACGAGCGCCACCGCCTGTATAAGGAAGCGCGGGAGTATCTGGCGCTGCGCTCGAAGCGCAGGCGTTTTGTCGAGGAACACAAGAACGCGGAGCGCGAGAAAGCCGCCGCGCAGGCATGAGCGCGGTAGTTGCCAGAGCCTGATCCCGGCGCGCCGCCGCAAAGGATTCGAAGATGATACGCCTGCTCGTCACCGTCGTCCTCGCCAATGTGACGGGAAACCTGCTGCTGAGCATCGGAGTGAAGCGCAATGGATTCGCGTGGCTGCTCGCCGGCATTGCGGTGCTGATTTTCTGGACGCTCACCCGGATGACGCTGCTGAGCCGCGCGGACCTGAGCTATGTATTGCCGGTAA
>DASSSG010000807.1:0-3873 GCA_035708545.1 Bryobacteraceae bacterium
GATTCCAGCAGCATCTCACCAACGTCATCGAGCCGTTTGCCACGCGCGTTCCGAACGCGGTACAGATTGTCCGTGTGCAGAAAATCCATCAGGACGCCCGCAATGTAGACCGCGATCCGCGGATCGCGAACCTGAGCGGCCTCTCCGAGGTTGCGGTCGAGCAACTCGGCAAACAGCCGGCGCAGCGGATGGTCGGAACGGATCGGTGCAGACAATAACTGTTAGATGCCGGAGGGCGGGCAGGTGAGCAAGGTTTTGATGGTCGCTTCGGAAGCGACACCTTTCGCAAAGACGGGGGGCCTCGCGGATGTGCTTGGTGCGCTGCCGCGCGCTCTGAAAGCCCGGGGCGAGCAGGTCGCGGTCGTGATGCCGCTGTATACCGCCGCGGGAACGTATCCGGACACCATGGGCCGGGCCTGTGACGACCTCCACGTCTGGCTCGGCTGGGCACAGCATCGGGTTCAGATCCGGCACCACTCACAGGATGGCGTCGAGTATTTCTTCGTCGAATCCGACGAGCTGTTCGGACGCGCCGGCCTGTACGGCGACGCCGATGGCGACTATCCCGACAACCACATCAGGTTCGCGGTGCTGGCGCATGGCGCGGTGGCGGTCATGCGCTGGCTTTTCAGGCCGAATGTCATCCACTGCCACGACTGGCAGGCAGCGCTGGTGGCGCCGATCATCCGGCACCAGTTCGCGACCGACCCGAGCTTCATGGCCATGCGGCTGCTCCTGACCATTCACAATCTGGGTTATCAGGGCATCTTTCCGGCTTCGGCGCTGATCGACACCGGCTTGCCTCCCGACGTGCTTCGGCCGGACCGGATGGAGTACTGGGGCAAGCTGAACTTCCTGAAGGGCGGCATCGTATTCAGCGACGCCGTCAGTACCGTCAGCCCGACGTATGCGCGCGAGATCCAGACTCCGGAGTACGGGATGGGTCTGGACGGCGTGTTGCGGGACCGATCGCAGCTCGTGACGGGAATCCTCAACGGAGTGGCGTACGAGTACTGGAGCCCGGACCACGATCCGTATATCGCAAGGCAGTATTCGAGTGACTCGCTCGATGGCAAACGCGAGTGCAAGCGCGATCTGCTGGCAACCCTGGGCCTGCCGGCGGATCTCGACGCGCCGCTGCTCGGCGTCGTGTCGCGTTTGACGGAGGAGAAGGTCGAACTGCTGGTCCACATCAGCGACGAACTGGTACGTGGAAACGTGCGGCTCGCGGTGCTTGGAGGGGGGCCGCTGGAGGGGCATTTCGTCGATCTCGCGGCGCGGTATCCGGATCGTGTCGGCGTCGGTCTCGGCTGGAATGAGCCGCTGTCGCACAAAGTACAAGCGGGAGCCGATATGTTTCTGATGCCCAGCCGCTACGAGCCGTGCGGGCTCACCCAGATGTACGCACTGCGCTACGGAACGCCGCCCGTGGTTCGGGCAACCGGCGGCCTCGAAGATTCGGTGGACGAGGAGGCGGGCTTCAAGTTTCGGGACTATTCCGGGGCTGCGTTCCTCGCCGCTATCCATCAAGCGCTTTCAGCTTACGGCGACCAGCATGGCTGGCGCCGGAGGATATTGGCAGCGATGAGCCGCGACCTGAGCTGGAGCACGTCAGCGGGCAGGTACATTGCGCTGTATCAGAGACTTATAAGCCGCGCGCCGGCGCTGGCTGCGTAACAGAAGCAGCTCGATTTGAATCCTTCAGGTGAGGCCGATCATCCCAAAAGGAGACCCTATGGCAGGAACGCACACCCTCGAATTCACAGATTCCAGCTTCGATAAAGACGTATTGCAGTCAGACCAGCCCGTGCTGGTGGACTTCTGGGCCGAATGGTGCGGTCCATGCCGGCAGATGACCCCGACGATCGATGCTCTTGCCAGCGAGTATTCCGGCCGGATCAAGGTTGGCAAGCTGAACGTGGACCATAACAACCAGACCGCAGTCCGTTATCAGGTCCGCGGCATCCCCACCCTGCTGCTCTTCAAAGGGGGCAAGGTAGTCGAGCAGCTCGTCGGCGCCCGGTCCAAAGCCGACGTACAGAGAGTTATCGACGCGCACGCCGGCGCTGTCGCTTAAGAACCGAACCGACTCGTAATTGCGCCTTCCGCCGCGCTCGAGACCAGCGCCACGTACTTAGCGAATACACCGGTTTCGTAGCGCGGCTTCGGCGCTTTCCAGCCCTTCAGCCTGCGCTCGATTTCGCTCGCACCTACCTCGAGGTTGATCGTTCGCTTGTCGATATCGATCTCGATCATGTCGCCTTCCTGAACGGCGGCGATCGGACCGCCTACAGCAGCTTCCGGCGCGACATGACCGGCCATGAAGCCTCGAGTCGCTCCGCTGAAACGGCCGTCCGTCAGCATAGCGACGGAGTCGCCGAGCCCTGCACCCACGATTGCGCCCGTCACCCCGAGCATCTCCCGCATGCCGGGTCCGCCCTTCGGCCCCTCGTAACGGATCACAACCACATCGCCCGCTTTGATCTCGCCTCGCAGCACCGCCTGCATTGCGGGCTCCTCGGAATCGAAGATGCGTGCCGGACCGCGATGCCGCCGGCGGTCGGCGGCCGCGATCTTCAGGACGGCGCCCTGGGGGGCGAGCGTGCCTCGGAGGATGACGAGACCGCCGCTGGGCTTGAGCGGCTTATCGAGCGGGTGGATGACATCCTGTTCGGGTGTCTCCTTCGCCGCAGCCGCCTCTTCGGCCAGCGAGCGCCCGGTCACGGTCTTCGCCGAACCATCAGCATAGCCGCCGTCCACCAGCCGCTTCGCGATCACGCCGATGCCGCCGGCTTTATAGACGTCCAGGGCGACGTACTTGCCGCCCGGCTTGAGATCGACAAGGAGCGGTGTACGATCGCTGACCTTGTTGAAATCGTCGATGTCCAGCGCGATGCCTGCCTCACGCGCCATCGCGAGCAGGTGCAGGACCGCGTTGGTCGAGCCGCCTGTCGCGGCCACCGAGGCAATCGCGTTTTCGAGCGATTTGCGCGTCACGATATCGCGCGGCCGGAGCTCGCTCTTCACGGCATTGACGACGATCTCGCCCGCGCGCCGGCACACATCTTCTTTGTGTTTGTCGACCTGCGGGACGGCATTGGTATTCATCGGGGACAGACCGATGACTTCCATCACGGTAGACATTGTGTTTGCGGTGAACTGGCCGCCGCATGCGCCCGCCCCGGGGCAGGCATGGTCTTCGATCGCACGTAGTTCGTCATCGTCGATGCGGCCGGCCGCGTTCGCGCCGACCGCTTCGAACACGTCCTGAATGGTAATGTCACGGCCGTTGTGGTGGCCCGGCAGAATCGTGCCGCCGTACACGATCACGCCGGGAACGTTGAGCCGCAGCAGCGCCATCGCGGCGCCAGGGATGGTCTTGTCGCAGGCGACCAGCGCGATGATGCCGTCGAACATGTAGCCGCGCGCGCACAGCTCGATCGAGTCGGCGATCAGATCGCGGCTGACGAGCGACGCCTTCATCCCTTCCGTCCCCATCGTGGTGCCGTCGCTGATCGCGATCGTGTTGAACTCCATGGGCGTGCCGCCCGCCTTCCGGATGCCTTCCTTCACGCTCAACGCGAGCTCGCGCAGGTTATAGTTGCACGGCATGGTTTCGATCCACGTGTTCGCGATGCCGATGATCGGCTTGCGCAGGTCCTCATCGGTGAAGCCGATGCCCTTCAGCATGGCGCGCGCCGGCGCACGGTCCCGTCCCTGGGTGATCGTGTAACTCTGCAGTTTCATGGGGTGAAGCACCATGGTAACCGGTACGGCACGCTGCAACCGGCGGCGACGCGAGCGCTCTCATCTGCGATACGATACGCGGCATGAGCCCGCTTACCCGCCGTGAATTCACCGCACTTGTCGCGG
>DASSSG010000808.1:0-3144 GCA_035708545.1 Bryobacteraceae bacterium
TGCCCGGAGCCTCCTTCATGGTCACCATGCAATTCGAGGAGGTGGGTAATGGCCGAACTCGAATCACTCAGCGCCTATGGCTGGAGGGTGACGGCGCCGAAGCGTTCCTTAATGGTGTACGACTATTCGAAACTACAACTCCGGACGGCTTGAAGAGAATCGCGGCCATGATCGAGAAAGCACAGAGCAAAGCCAGCGACTCGTAATGCTAATCATGCGAGGTGTCCTTTGCGAACTGATCGCGACTTTGAAACGGCTTACGGAATGTGGGCGTTTCAGCGAGAATTGCCCACGCGTCACGGCGCATCTGGTTTTCCGGCGTTCCCTACCCGTGCGCAGCCCATCGAAGCTGCCTCAGGTTCCATAGAAGTCGAAGCAAAGGGTGATCGAGCACGCGTACGTAATGCGCGAGACCGCTACGCCAATTCGGGAAGATACGGGTTCCGCAGCGGTTAAGGAACCATAAAGTGGCAGTTACTGCCACTTTATGGTTCAAGTCACACCGGCGCACCTCTGCTCTACTATGCGTTCGATCTGCTCGCGTGGCGCGGCAGGAACACGTCGAAGCTGCCGCTGGCGCGCCGCCGCGAACTGCTGAAAACCGCGCTGGCAAACGTCGCTGATCCGGTGCGTTATTCGGAATCGCTCGCGGCCGCTCCCGACGATCTCATTCGCGCGGCGCGCGAGCAGGGTCTCGAAGGCATTGTCGCCAAGCGCGCTACCAGCGTCTACGAACCAGGCCAGCGCTCCGGCGCGTGGATCAAGGTAAAAGTCAACCAGCGCCATGAGCTCGTGATCGGCGGCTACAAGCCTGGCGTGGACGGCTTCGACTATGTCCTTGCGGGTTACTACGAAGAGGACCGCCTGCTGTTCATCGCGAAAATCCGCAATGGCTTTACGCCTGCCCTGAAGCGGGAGGTTGCAGCCCGGTTCAGCAAGCTCGAGACGCAACGATGCCCATACGCCAACCTGCCCGAAGCAAAGGGAGCGCGCCGGGGTGAGGCGATCACCGCCGAGGTCATGAAAAAGCTCCGCTGGTTAAAACCCGAGCTCGTCGCCGAGGTCGAATTCACAGACTGGACGGCCGCGAACCACCTGCGCCACTCGCGCTTCGCCGGCCTGCGTGACGACAAAGAACCGCGCGAGGTGGTGAAGGAAGTCTGAACGGATGCCGCTGAATCCGGGAGGAGTCGGCCACGCGCGCTCTGGTACCTTCACCACTGTCGTTCGTGGGGTCAGAATGGGCGGTACTAAGCGCTCCACCGGATTGGTGGCTCCGGATAGCGATCCTAGAATGTGTAGAGTGCCGGGCCGCAGGGCACGAACTTTTCGACTATGCTACTCGCGAGACCGCAAAAATCGCAGTATACGGAAGACGAAGCCGCCGAGTTCCTGGGCGTCAGCGTGGATCAACTCCGCTCCCTGATCCACAAGCACGTTCTCAGTGAAGAAGAGGCCGGCTCTGCCGCGGGTCTGGCCGTTTATCGCCGTTCCGATCTGCTGCTGCTTCGCTTGCTGCGTACGCAGCAGGCGAATGCATAGCTAATGCGTCGGGTCAGACTGGTCGCCCAACATACCATCGAAATATGCGCTCTGCTCTGAAGGTGGTAGCGGTTGGACTGTTCGTGGCCGGCGTGCTTGCCGCACAATCGTCGCACGGCTACGCGTTCGTTGCTCCCGGCGGAGTGTCGGCCAGCGGGGTGACAGAGGCGACGCTGCACGGTGGCGGCGGCTTCGAGGCGCTGGTCTGGCGACGCTGGGCGGGTGTGGGAGCGGAAGTCGGCTGGCTGGGACCGATCAAACGGCTTGGCTCTGGTGTGGGTGTGCTCTCGCCAAACGGATATTTCCATTTCGGCGGCGACCGCATGCGAGGTATCGATCCGTTCGTGACCGTGGGATACACCATGTTTTTCCGGCGCGATACGGACAGCCTGTTCAACTTCGGAGCCGGGCTGAACTGGTGGTTTCGCGACAAAGCCGGCCTGAAGTTCGAGTTTCGCGATCACGTCGATAAGGAATCTCGTCTGACGGCGCATTTCTGGAGCTTCTGTTTCGGTGTGACCTTCCGCTGATCGCAGCTGGTAGAATTTCTGGCGGAAGCTAGTCTCGGCCGGTGCCGGGCCTGGTCTTCAAAACCAGTGTGCGTCGCGTGAGCGGCCCAGGTGGGTTCGACCCCCACTAGCTTCCGCCATCAAGCTCAGGTGCGTGCGAACTTCCACTCGCGAATCCGCACCGTCTTGTCGCCCTCCCGCCGGCTGAGTCGCAGCCATTCGAAATCGATCGCGCCGTCACGCCCTTCCATCTCGATCGACAGGAGTGCGAGCCAGCCTTCGACTGGAAACTGAGCAGCGGCCGTGCAGGTCTCCCCTGTCGCCGTCAGCTCCAGAGGCATGCGCTGTGCCGGCGATCTCGGCTCTTCAATGGTGCCCCACGCGACTCGAACCGGCCGCAGTTCCGGCGAGCGTGCACGGAATTCGAAGAGCAACTCGCCTCCGGGCTCCACCATGCTGCGCGAGATCACGCGCGGGCCGTCGCCGCGAAATTCGGCGCGCAGCCCCGCAGCCGATGTGGTGAGCCTGCCGTTGTTGGTCAGCCAGCCCTCGATCTCTGTCCTCAGCTTCTCCGATTCAGGAATGTCCCGCTCCGGCACCTGTCCCTGATCGCGCGTTTCGCGGATCCAGGCATCGAGCGTCGCGCTCATGGTTCGCAACCGGTCTCGGTGCGCGGGGTCGCTCGCGAGATTGCGAATCTCGTGCGGGTCTTTCTGCAGGTCGTAGAGCTCCTCGGGCGGGCGGCGCTCCGCCATGAACGCGGCGGCAGCGCCGGTGAGCAGGCCCTTCTGCTTCAGGTCCCGCATGACGCGCAGAGGTGGATACGAAGTGTCCTTGTACACGTTCTGCTGCGTATACGGCCGCTCGGGGTAGCCGTTGCGAATGTACTTGAAACGAGCGTCGCGCAGGCACCGGATGCGATCGACAGTTTCATCGCAGCGGTCACGCGCAGCCATGATGTGCTCGCGCCTGTGCACGTTTTCGCCAAAGAACGGCCGTCCCTCCATGCGGGCTGGCAGTGAAACCCCGGCGAGCGACAGCGTAGTCGCCGTAATGTCGATGGCGCTGATCAGGTGGGTATTGACGCCCCCGG
>DASSSG010000809.1:0-2796 GCA_035708545.1 Bryobacteraceae bacterium
CAGCCGAGTGGGCGGGCTTCAAGGGCAAGAAGAACAGCGACCTACTCGAAGCTGCTGAGCAGGTTGGTTACGAAGTTCTGCTGCCCGTCGACCAGGGTATCCCCCATCAGGTGCAGCACGGCCGCCATCGCATCGCCATCATTGTCCTGCGCGCAGGCAGCAGTCAGCTTGAAGATCTGAGGCTGCTTGCCGATCCCGTTCTGGAGGCACTCAACTTCATTAGTCCAGGTGAAGTTATATTCGTTGCCTCTCCGCGTTGACAGGCCTTATCGCTCGCTACCGGATCACCATCCGCTCCAGTCCCGCCCCACCTGCCGCCAGCGTCGTCCCGCCCGCCTTGTACCCATTCACTTCGAGTATGTACGCCACAATGCTTGCGTACATCGCCCGCGACAGCGAACCCGGCGCAGCCGGCGGCATCGTCTTCACTGCACGATCGTACAGCGCCCGCACCGTTCTGCCCGCCCACATCTTTCGAAAATACGGACCCGCGAGCGGCGTTCCCATCGTCCCGTTCGTCAGCGTGTTCCCATGGCAGACCGCGCAGTTCGCGTTGTACGCGGTCCTGCCCGCCGCCGCCTGTGCCGCCGTGAACTGCGGCGGCATCCCCGCGGCGGCCGCAACGCTCGGCGCCTCATGAGCAGGTCGCCCGCTCTCCGTGACCGGACGCGGCAGCTCCGGTTCGGCGCCGCTGCCCTCGCCCGTGTAAGTGAACGCGAGAATCGCGCCCGGATCCTGCATCCGTCCCGCGACGCCGCCAGTAAGTCGCTCCACCACTCCGCCCGAATCGGTCGCGATATAGATCGTCAGACCATCCGGGCTGACCGCCGTGTCGCGATACCGGTTCTCCGACTGGAAATAGCGCGATATCGGACCTGCGACCGCCGTGCCCTTCGCATCGAGCGGCACGACATACAGCGATCCGCGCTTCAGCGTCGTCACCAGCAGCACTCTCTCCCAACCCGGAATACCTGTCCCTCGCGACGCGTAATGCTCGATGCTCGACGGAGCCACCGTCGGCCAGCAGATGAAATCGACGCCTCCGCACGCCGGGTCGTGGAAGTTGTAAGTGCTCGGCACCGTGAACATCGTCGCGATCGGCTCCACGAACGGCTTCTGAAACGCCGATTCCGGGTGCCGGGGCACCGACGGAGGAATCGCCAGATCGCTGAACTTCAGTTGCGAGCACGGCGTGCTCGCCTCCGCCCACCGGGCATATTCATACGCCTTGTCGTCCTTCAGACCGGCCACATTTGGCCAGCCGTAATTGCCGCCTCCCTTCAGAATGTTGATCTCGTCGTCCGTTTTCGGCCCGTGCTCGGACGAGTACAGCGTCCCGTCGGGAGCGAAATCGATGCCCTGCGGGTTGCGGTGGCCGTAAGTGAAGACATGGCTGACGACTCCGTTGAGCTTCGGATTATCGCTCGGAATCGAGCCGTCGAGATTCAGGCGAAGCGTTTTCCCGACGTAAGCCGAATAGTCTCTCGCATCGATCTCCTTCTGCGTCGGCAGCCGCTGTGATTCGATCGGGAGACAAAAGTTCCCGAGCTGATTGTGCCCGCGATCTCCGAGCGTGAGATACAGCTTCTGATCGGGCCCCAACTTCAGCCGCCCGGCCACGTGATCGTTGCCCGCCGGGAGCCGGGTAATGATGTTCACGGGATTCGAAAGCGCGCCGGTCGCTGGGTTGTAAGACAGCCGGACGATCTTCAGGTGCAGATACCGAAACGGACTCCGCGCATCGAACTCCCGGTACGCCGGCAGGTTTCGATCGGCGTACGTGTAAGCGACATAAACGAAATCCCCGCCGGGCTGAAAGGCCATACCCAGCAATCCTTCCTGCCCACCAGGCGCGAGAACTTCCGGGATCGCAATCGCGACACTCCGCTCGCCCGTGGCCGGATCCACGCGCGTAACGCGTTTGCCGCTCCGCTCCGTGACCCACAGCTTCCCATCCGGTCCCCACGTAAGCTCCCACGGGTTCGCCAGTCCGGAGGTGACAACAGAACGCCGAAACCGCTTAGTCCCTCGAACGACAGTCTCCGGCCCACGCTGCGCGAAGGCGGCAGCAAGAACAAGTGCCAAACCGCAAACCCGAAGAATCATCGGCAGACTGAACCAGTGTAGGTCAGGGTGTTTCGAACTCCGGTTGACTCCGAACGGTGTGGTCGAGGCTCTCGTCCTGCCAAAATGCCTGCAGCCTGATGCATGGGCGCCGGCGGCCGGCCCTTCACTCAACTGACCATATCGGTTCTATGAGCTGCTCCGGTTGCTCTGCGCAGCCGGTCAGATGCCGCTGCTCATGCCGCCTTCTTCTTCGCGTCATACCTCCTCTGCCGCAGCGCCTCGGCGACGCGCACGCATCACGCCGCAGCCTCCGCTGCGCGACGCATTCCGCAGCAGGATGGAAATAGGATGTGAAAAGTGATTGCCGCGTCCTGTCGGCACGGAACCGTCGTAAGATCCGCACGGGCATCCTGTTCCACCAAAAAGGAGCGGGGGACCCGCCACTCCGGAGTGCACCAACGAGGAGCGGGGGACCCGAAACTGAGCCGCGACCGTCAGGCAGCCGTCGGCGCCACGCGTTTCCTGCTCGTAAGCCGATTGACTTTGAGGTTCACGCACACTTGGGCAAAGCTGCTGGCGTGCATATCGGGTCAGATCCAATCAGGAGCTGCTGTTGAAGAACGAGTACCTGGCCGCCGAGAATCGCATTTTGCGAGCGCACCTCCCCGCCAGATTTGGGTGATCCGCTGCCCAGTTGACGCTGGCCGAAATCGGCAAACGGCTCGGCCG
>DASSSG010000810.1:0-3782 GCA_035708545.1 Bryobacteraceae bacterium
GTCCTTCCGGTAGTAGTAGTTATAGAACGACGTATTCGTATAATCGCGCTGGATCAGGCGGCCGCTCGGAGTATAGAAGTGCGCCGTCGTCAGTGCCAGGCCAGTGTTCTGGGACAGTGGGTAGACAGTCTGCACCAATCCCTTGCCGAACGTGTTCTCCCCCATGATCAGAGCGCGGTCGTGGTCCTGCAGAGCGCCGGCCACGATCTCCGCCGCCGAAGCCGAGTAGCGGTCGACCAGCACCACAATCGGGTAGTCGCGGCCGTTATTCCCGTGTCGTGCGTAGTACGGCTTCTCCGCCGACGCCCGGCCGCGGTGCGAAACGATCACCTGGTTTTTCTCGAGGAAGTGATCGGCTACCGCGACGCCTTCGTTCAGCAGGCCGCCTGGGTTCGAGCGAAGGTCAAGCACCAGGCCCTTGATGTTGTTTTCCCCGAGCCGGCGCAGATTCTCTTCCATCTCACGGCTCGTGTTCTCGTTGAACGACTGAATGTCCAGATAGGCGATTCCAGGCGCGATCCAAAAGGCATCCTCGACGCTCTTGCGGGGGATCTCGTCGCGGGTGATGTTGAAGGTCAGCGGCTTCTCCGATCCTTCGCGCGCGATCACCACCTGCACCTGGGTCCCGCGCGGCCCTTTCAGGAGGTCGGCAACCTCGGTGGTGGTCATGTTGTCGGTCCGCTTATCGTTCACTTCGAGGATGACGTCGCCCGGACGAATGCCCGCCTTGTAGGCCGGTGAACCCACAAAAGGCGCAATCACGATCGTCTTGCCGTTGCGGGGCGCCACGGTCATACCCACGCCGTAGTAGTGGCCCTTCTGGTCCTCGCGAAGGAGCTGGTAGTCCTTCGGATCGAAGAAGCTCGTGTGTGGATCGAGCGTCCGGGCCATGCCGGGAATGGCGCCTTTGTAAATCGTCTTGTCCGGCGAGACTCGGTCGGCGAAGTTCTCCTCGACCGCGCTCAGCACTTTACTGAACTGCTTGACGCTGGCTTTGATGTCGTCTTCCGAACTTGCGGCCGAGGCACCCGCTATGCTGGGCCCGTAAACTCCTCCAAAGATGGAGCTGGCAAGAATAATGGCAGGAGCGATAAAAATGGAACGGCGGCGCGTGCCCAAAAGCGGAATCTCCTCGACTAGTATTGTAACGCCCTTATTGGATTCAGCCCGTTCGTGAGAAGATGCGCGTGCGTCGGAGAGAAACCTGGAGCGAGCAGCCGCCCGGCGCCGGAAAAGCCCCGGAGGCAATAAGATACGAAGCTTCACATCGCGCGGAGCTTGCGCGCAGCCGGGGCCGCTGACGTCCCTTCGGCCCGTGCCGGCTTTCTGGGCGACGCCGACAGGCGGCGAACCTGATCGCTGACGCACACGAGAAACATCGGCTGCCTGGCGTTCTTCATGAGATCTATGATGCGGTCGCTGCGCTCCTCGAGAAAGATCGACTTGCCGTCGGTGACGAGATGCAGGTCACCTTCGGAGTTCAGGACATCGGCCAGACGGCGACCCATCTCCCGCTGCAGAAACCGGAGTACGCGCCGGATTTTCTGCAGTGAAAAACCTTTGCGGCGCAGCTCCGCGATCACCGTAATTTCCACCACCTCTTCGGGGGAATACACGCGCCGGTGCCCTTCATGCCGCGGGGACACCACCTTACGCTCATCCCACCACTGGAGCTGCCGGAGGCTGACCTGCGCGATCCGGGAGACATCGCTGCTCGTGTACGCTTTATCGGGAGCGGGAACCTCAGGACGGCTCTTTTTTGTTTTGAACATTGGAGACTGGTTCCGTTTCGGAGTGTCCGGAGCCTAAGCAATTGTATCCGACCTGCGGGTACAGTCAATAGGTGATTTGGCGCGCTCCGTCCCGTAACCACATACGGCGATTCCGGGATCAGCGGCCGCCTCGGTCCGAGCGGGACGACTGCCGGCGGTCAGGTGCGGCGCCAGTGCCTGCGCGATGTGTCGTACTACCGGCGGGACCACGGCATTTCCGAACTGCCGGTAAGCCTGCGTGTCGCTCACCGGGATGATGAATTTCCGGCCCGGCAGGTCGAATCCCATGAGTCGCGAGCATTCACGCGGCGTGAGCCGGCGTGGCCGCGGCGGTTGCCGAACCAGAATCTCCGAGCCATCCTTGTAATACCGCGCTGACAGTGTACGCGCGCAATCCTCTGGTCCCACCAGGCCGAAGCCGAAACCGTTTCCTGCGGCGCGATGTTTCCTGGCGTACGCCTGAAGATACCGCCAGAGATGCGCGGTCAGCGTGTACCTGGCCGCGACGTTCGCGAACAGGCCTGTTGTGAACGGGTGTTCCGGCGGTTCGCTGCCGTCCTCCGGATGCAGGATGCTCGCGAGCCGAGGCCCTGCTTCCCGGGCCGGAAAAGCCAGGGAGTCAAACGTGAAGTCGGTCGGCTCGCGAAAGCCCACGATAAAAATGCGCTCGCGATGCTGGGGGACGAAGCAGCGCGCATCCACCACGCGCGCCTGGACATGGTAGCCGAGTTCGCGGCTCAGAGTCTCATAGAGCACCCGGTAGGTACGGCCTTTGTCGTGCGTCCGCAGGTTCTTCACATTCTCGAGCAGGAACGCGGCGGGGCGATGATGCGCCAGGATCCGAGCCACTTCGAAGAACAGGTTCCCCTGGGTCTCGCACGCGAAGCCGTGCGGCCGGCCGAGCGCATTCTTCTTCGACACGCCGGCAATAGAGAACGGCTGGCACGGGAATCCGGCGACGAGCACGTCGTGCGGAGGAATCTCGTCCTCAGCCACTTCGCGAATGTCACCGGCGATCGGGTGCGCCTCGCCAAAGTTCGCGCGATACGTGCGCTGTGCATATCGATCCCATTCGCTCGTGAAAAGGCAACGGCCCCCGGCCGCCTCGAAGCCGAGCCGCATGCCGCCGATGCCGGCGAAGAGATCGATGAACGTGAACAGGTTGAGTTCATTATCACTCACTGAGGCACGACGCAGCGGAAATTTTCCGCGTCATCGATGCTGCCCGAGCCCGTATAGCGCGCCACCCGGGGATACGGACAGAGCGGGCGTGTGCGAACGGGCTTGCCGGATTCAAAACGCGTGGCGACCAGCCGCTCGGGCGTCTTCCCCTGCTCGACCCAGTCGATAAGCGCCGCGAGCCGCGGGAAGGAATCCGGACCGACGCCGCCCGCGCAATGGAACACCCCCGGCATCATGTAAAGGCGGAAGAAGTCGCCGGTGGCTGGCCCCATCTTCTGCCGCACTCCCTCGTAGTAGTTGACGCCCATCATCGGATTCAGCGCCGGGTCAGCCCAGCCGAACCACATCAGCAGCTTGCCGCCGCGTTCGCGGAACGCGCTCAGATCGGTATCGGTGGCATCGAGCAGGCTGCGAATCGCTTCCAGCTTCGGCGTGTCGCGTTCGAAGTCGAACTGCGACAGCTGGTAATTCGGATCCTTCTTCGGATACGCCAGATAGGCGAAGAACGTCTGCGCGAACAGCTCGCCGATCCTGGGCTGACCCTCGCGTACGAGCCAGGGATCCCATCCGCTCCGACCATTCAAACCGGCGATCTCTCCCCCCGGAGGCAAACCTGGCAGCGCAGGCTGGCCCTGAATCGGCAAATCGCCATACACCGCTTCGAGGCTTTGGATTTGCGCCTCTGTGAAGCAATCGGGTCCATCGCCAGCCGCGCATTTTGTGAGATGTTCGGCGGGACGGAAGCCGCACCGCCGGGGATCGTCGATGAGCCCATCCTGCAAACCATCGCTCGCATCGCACAAGGCATAGATGCGGTCGGCGAGCAGC
>DASSSG010000811.1:0-5407 GCA_035708545.1 Bryobacteraceae bacterium
AGATTGAGGCACTCATAGATGCCGTAGATCAGATATACGTACGCGTGACCAGGAGGACCGAAGATCACGCGGGTCCGGTCCGTGAGGCCACGCGCGGAATGGGCTGCAAGGTCATCGGCGCCCAGATACGCCTCGGTTTCAACGATCATGCCAGCGGTTTCGCCGTGCACGAGCAGTTTCCCGAGAAGGTCGCGCGCGACTTTAACCGTGGGCCGATTGTAGAAGCTGCGCGGGAGAATCTCTCCGGCGCTCATCGCTCCTGACGTGCGCCGCGGACCCGAAAGTGGTAGATCAGCGCTCCGAGCGTGATCGTCAGCAGCGTGGCCGCTGATACGCGCGGCTCGAGCAGCGCTCCGTAAATCGTGATCCAGACCCCAACGCCGATGAACAGCAGCGGCATCAACGGCCATGCGAAGCTTACAATTTTCAGCCGCTGCCATTCCGGGCGCCGGCGGAAGATGAACACCGATGCCACCGACATCACCGCGAAAAAATTAAGCACGAGGCCAATGTAGATGACGAGCTGCGGGAATGGCGTCAGCGTCATCAGCATCGCGCAGAGGCCCTGCAGAAGGACGGCGGCGCGAGGGATGTGGTGGCGCTGGTCGACGCGTGCTGCGATCGGGAAGAACGCCCCGTTCTTGGCCATGGCGTAATAGACCCGCGGACCGATCGTGACCATCGCGTTGATCGTCGCAAGCAGCGAAACGGCCATAAGGGCGCTGAACACCCCGCCAATGCCTTCACCGAACAGACGCGTCGCCGCCAGCGAGCCGACCGCGAGTACCCCCTTCATCGCTTCAAGAGGCACTGCGTAAATGAAGACCACATTGAGGAGAATGAACAATGCCGCGACAGTTAAGGTCCCGAGCGTCAGGGCGAGCGGCAGCGTTCGCGATGGTTGCCGCAGCTCCTCGGCCACGTACGTCGCGGCATTCCACCCGCTGTACGCAACGTAGATCCAGACCAGGCTGACGGCAAACTGTTGCAGCAGCGGTCTGGCCGACGTTCGCACTGCATCCAGCGAAAAATGCGACCAGCTCCCGTTCCCCGCGAGAAGGCCGAAACCGATGAACGCCAGAATGACAGCCATCTTCAGACCAGTGAGGGTATTCTGCACGCGCGCCACCCGCTTCACGCCGTACAGGTTCAGGATCGTCAGAGCGCCAATGACCGCGGACGCAAGCAGTTGCGCTCCCCCCAGCTTCAGCTGCCACGTCCCGGAACCGATAGTGAACTGCGCGTTGGCCTGCTTCAGGGCGGGATTGAAAAAGCCCGCATAATCGGAGAACGCCAGCGCCGTCGCGGCAATCGGCGCCGAAAACCCCGCAAAGAAACTGGCCCAACCCGTCATAAAACCCCAGGTGGGGCCGTAAGCTCGCGTCAGGTAGACATACTCGCCGCCCGAGCTCGGGAAATTCACACCCAGCTCGGAGTAGCAGAACGCGCCCGCAAGCGCGAAGAGCGCTCCCACTACCCAGATCAGTAAAACGATCGGGGGCGAGCCGAGGTCGCCCGCAAGAAAACCTGTGGTGGCGAAGATTCCCGTTCCCACCATGTTCGAGATGACGAGCGCGGCGGCACTGGTGACGCCGAGCTGCCGTACGAGCTCGGCCGACGAGACGCGAGGCGACACCATCGTGTCTGCCATTCTACGGGAAACCGGAGACGGAGCCGCCAGACGAACCATACTCACTCACCGGCGATGACGGCTTGCTTCGGCACCGGGACAACGCTCGCGTACGCGCTATAGACGCGCTCAAAAACGCGATCCCACGAGATGGAACACGCGTACTCGCGCGCAGCTCGCCGCATGCGTTCCTGCGCGGCGCGATCGCTCATCAGCTCGACAATCGCGCGGATGAACGCCGAATCGTCAGCGGCAACCAAACCGGTAAGGCCGGACTGCACAAGGTACTTCGGCCCGCCGCCGCTGGTAACCACGGCCGGCACTCCTGATGCCAGCGCCTCGAGGACCACATTGCCGAACGTGTCCGTGCGCGACGGAAACGCAAACACGTCCATGTTCGCGTAAGCCCGCGCGAGCGCCTCGCCTTTGACGATCCCCGGAAGTTCCGCGTGCCGCAGATTCGCGCAGAGCCACTCGCTTTCGGAACCCGCGCCGATGATCACGAACCGGAACTCCCTGTGCCCCGCTTCCAGCAGCGCGCGCTCGACCTCCGCGAGGAGCCGCACATTCTTCTCCGCGCTCAGTCGGCCCACGTAGCCGATCGTGAACGGCCGGTCGCCGGCGTCGCGTTTTGAAGGAGTGAACATCCGCGCATCGACTCCGCGCTGCATCAGATGACAAGGCCGGCCCGTCCGGGCATGCAACAGTGTCACCAGCTCATTGTTGGGCGCAAACAGCAGCCGCGCCTGTTTGTAGAAACGGGCAGTCGCCGCGAAGGATAGTCGTTCCGCTGCATCAGCGACCAGTCGCCGCGTGTGCCGCGGCAAGAACGACAGCGTCCGATCAAGTCTCCGCCCCAGGTACTCATGCACGTTCGTGTGCCAGGAGGCGACCAGCGGCACGGCAAGCTTCCACGCGATCCAGGCTCCGAGTTCTCCCATATCACCCGGTCCGGTGATGTGAACCAGATCGGGACGATATGAGCGCGCGGTGTCGAGCGCGAGCCTGCGATGCCGCCAGACCAGAAGGTCAGAATGGAGATCGGCTTCGAGCGCGAAGGATACTGGACCGCGCCTCAGGTCGAGTGTCCGGGCGCTGCCGCTGGCGCCTGTCTTCGTGTCTGCCGCGCCGCGCACACACAGGAACGGCAGCCCGCGGTCCTGGGCGAAGGACTGGAACATGCGGCTGGTCAGAGCGACGCCATTCACCTCGTGAAAGGAATCGGTGAAAAACGCAACCCGGTAGGGCACTTTCGTTTGCAATCAGCGCGGCGTCAGCTTCGGCCAGGTGGTTTCCACGCCCTGCGCCCGCAGGCGGTCCTGAAATTCGCCGCGAAGTTGCTCATTATTGCGGACGCGGCGCGGCTGCTGTTTGGTTGCAACACAGTGTGCCGCCAGCGCGCCGGCCGCTTCGCCGATGTTCCATTCGACGGGATGCAGCCGGTAGCAGCCGTTCGTGATATGCGTCACGCCGATGTTCTTGCCTGCGGCGATGAGATTCTCGACACGCCGCGGGATCAGCGCTCCCAGCGGGATCTGAAATGGCAACGAGCTGATATCGATGTAGTTATCGCCGCCGCTTGACGGATGCAGGTCGATGCGATAGCTGCCCACGCCCACCGAATCGGGAAACACTTCGGCTGTATCTTTGCCGCGAGCTTCCGTTCCGACGTGCTGTTCGACAACCGTGAACTCGGCGCGAATCCGGCGCGATTCGCGAATATAGGGATATTTCGCGAGCCCGTCCCCGGTCCCGACCTGATCGTGCCGAAGCCGCAAAGCCTTCCAGCCGGTCCCGCCGTCCGGCCGCGGCGCTTCGGTCTGCATCCAGTAAAGCAGCGAGAGGCTCAACTGCTTCGCCCGCGCGAGATGCCGCGACGCCCCCGCTTCGCCGACGTTGTGCAGGTTGCCGAGCCAGTAATCGTTCTGCGGCCAGTTGATAAGCGAAATATCACTCTCGTAAGCGCCCGCCACGAAGTGGGAGCGGGCGGCGATGCGGCGATAGATCCACAGGTTCAACCCTGCGCCCGGATTGCTGCGCTCCGGCTCGGGCGAGAACGTCACGGCGCGCGTCTTGAGTGTCCGTGGGTCGCTCATCGACCAACTCAGCAGCCTGCCGGGCCAGGGCGGGCGCAGTTGCGGAACGTAATCGCGCCAGAAGGCATATTCCGCGGGCCGGTCGATGACGTGGTCCTCGCCAGGGCGGTAGTCAATTGCGAAACAGACGGTGAACGCCTGGATATTGTCCGGCTGCGCCTGCTCGGGGGCGTGCGGCTCACCGGTGTCCCTGCGCGATTCGAAACCCGTCACGAACTCGGTCCTGGTCAGCGGCAGCAGATCGCCCTGCTCCGTCGCGTCCAGGAAGTACGCCGCATGGATGATTCGTTCCGCGCTCGAATCGAGACTGCGCAGGGTCACCGATCGCACTGTGTCGCGATCGGTATCGGCGGCAACGGGTCTGTGCCGCAGCAACACTTTGAGCCTGCCGCCGCCCACCTCGGGCGCGAGCATCTCTTCGAGCACCGCCAGCGAAACCCGCGGCTCGTGCGTCAGCCGCGACACCGACCCACCGCCCGGATTGAATGTCGTGCGGGCGCGCAGCTCAGGCGTCAGCCGAAAATTCCGGCGGTAATAGCCGCGAACCGCATTCCGGTATGCACGATACGCGGCCGTACACCCGAATTGCTCGATCCACGGATGCTCGTCGGGCGGTACCGCCTGCGACGTAAGCTGGCCGCCAATCCAGTCCGTCTCGTCGCTCATGATCACGTGCATGCCGTTGCGAGTCGCCGCGAGCGCCGCGGCACAGCCACCGACCCCGCCTCCGATGATCGCGACATCGCAGCGCAGTTCGCGTGCAGCAAACAGCGGAGCCGGAAGAACACCCAGGAAGTAACGCCGCGAGAGATTCATTGCAGTTTCGAAAGCACGACGGCGGCCGCCCCGAGCACCCCGACGTCGTCTCCCAGTGCGGCGGCCAGGATTGGCGTCTCCGCCGCGGATTGATTAATCGTGCGCTGCGGCACGATCCGGCGCAGCCGTGCGAACAGCGGCTCGCCGATGCGCGACAGTCCGCCGCCGATCACGATCACATCGGGATCGAGCAGGCTGAGTACTCCACCCAACCACGCTCCGATCATCGTGGCGAGCTCATCGAGTTCGCAGTCGTTCAGGCGGCGGGGATCGAGCCCGCGCGAGGCGAGCGCCGAGCCAGACGCGAGCGCTTCAACGCAGCCAGGCACCCCGCAGTTGCAGACCACCGGACTGCGATAGTCAATCGAGACGTGCCCGCCCTCGCCCGCCGCGCCGGTGCGGCCGTGGTAGACACGGCCATCAAAGACTATCCCGGTGCCAATCCCGGTACTCAGGGTGACGTAGAACACGATGGAGCAGCCGCGGGCCGCGCCGTATAACGCTTCCGCGAGGCCCGCCGCGTTCGCATCGTTCTCTACTGAACACGGCACTCCATATCGCCTCGAAACGAGTTCCGCCAACGGAACGTCATGCCAGCCGGGCAGGTTTGGCGGATTGATGACGACGCCGGTCTTCGGGTTCAGTGGACCCGGCGCGCAGATTCCTATCGCGCGCACCTCAGGAGTGAGGCAGGCGTCAATAGCCGCGAAGATCTGCGCGAGCGAGACCTCGCAACCTGCATCGGCCCGCGTCGGCAACGTGACGGAATCGAGGATCGACGGCAACGAATCCACGCGGGCACACGCGATTTTCGTGCCACCCACATCGACCCCAAGGACCGTCATGTTGGTACGATCATCGCATG
>DASSSG010000812.1:0-7165 GCA_035708545.1 Bryobacteraceae bacterium
ACAGTCGAACATCCGGAGTCTTCTGCATCTGGTCGAGGATCTCGATGCGGTGCTCGCGACAGAGCGGCGGCGGTTGTGGTCGGAATCGGGGGAGAACTTCGCTGCGCGGCTCGCGGGAATACTGAACGAGGCGAAACCAGGCCCGCGTCCGGTCTGAGTCAGGCAGGCGTGCGTGCGAGCAGCTCCTCGACCGCGTCGAGCAGCATCTTCGGCAGAAAGGGCTTTTGCAGGAATGAACAGCGGGAGCGAATGTCGGCGGGCAGTGCGTCCACTTCAAACGGCGAGCCGCTGCATACAAGCACGCGAAGCCCCGGACTGCGGCGTGCGAGGCGGATGATATCATCGCGGCCGGCAATCAGGCTGAGGTCGAGAATAGCTGCCTGCCACTTCGCCTCGGCGCTGAGGCAGTCGAAGGCGTTCGCCGCGTCGGCGCAGGTATCCACTTCATATCCGACTCGCTCGAGATACGCCTTCATCAGGCGCAGCAGGGGCGCTTCATCGTCCACGATGAGCAGCCGCGTGCGCTCCAGCATCGTCGGGCAGATCACCAGATGGACAGCGGTGTTTCCGAGCTGCTGTACATCAGTCCGATGGACACGTATTTACCGACAGATCCGCGCAAAGTTTCACCCGCGCTGATCCGGCGCGCCTCGGCACTTCCCGTGAGGTTGAACCCGTGGCCGAGAGCGATTGACAGTCCGCCTCCGGCGGTGACCGAATTGAACGCCGAGAGAGTGCTGAACATGCTCTCCATGCGGTTGTAAGCGACGCTGCCGGAGAATGAAATGCGCCGAATCCCCATGTAGGAGACGCCGGCGTCCGCGCTGTCAGTTTGAGAGGTCAGATAAAGCCCGTTGCCGGGTGATGCTCCACGCCGGACACCGGCTCTGTAACTCGTGGTCTTCCGCCGGTAGATAAGCTGGCCTTCGATCTGCGGCAGGTAATCGACCCGGTAAAGCACGCGCGTGCCGCGCGTGCGGCCGAGAATGGCCGCGATCTCGGGGTTAAGGGTGAACGCTTCACTTCCGAGAGTCTCGGCGCGGTAGACGCCCGCCTTCAGGACAGAGGAAATGTTACGGCCCACGCTGCGCTCGAGGACGAGTGCCGCGCCATGTATATCTGAACCGCCGAAAGCGCGCGGAAAATCGAAGTGCATGAAGTCATACATGGCGCCCAAACTGAAGTTGCGTGAAAGACGGTAGCTGTAGCGCGCGTTTCCCAGATAGCCATTCACATTGACCAGAGCGCGCGAATCGCGCCGCGTTCCGAACGCGCCGCCACCGAGCGTGATGGTAGTCCGCGAGGACTTTCGGTAGCCGGCGTAGGCCATCGACTGCAGAAAGAAGATTCGATTGCTGAACACCTCGGTAAACGGGAGGCTTATGTAGTCCGTGGCCGCATATGATGGGGCGATGAAGCCGCCGAACGCTCGCGTCGAGGAGCCGCCGGTCGTGCGCGCGACGATCTGCCAGCGCGGGGACAATACGGTGCTGTAATCGAGTGAGACGAGGTGCTCGCCTCCGCTGAGTCCGGCGAACCCCTTGGAATATCGCGTGTACCCGCTCCGCGCATCGATACCGAAGCTGCTGCGGCGCCAGTTCCTGCCGCCATATACCCCGCCGACCACTTCGCCGCCGAAGACCTCCAGCCGGGGGACAGCGCCCTGCGCATCGAGGCGCGCGGGCAGGAACTGGTCTGTATACGTTCCAGTGATGCCGCCGAAGAACGTGAATTCCACGGCGGAAACACCGCGCTCCCCAGGGCGGTTGCCGCCTCGACTCGCGACTGACGGTCCCGGGCCGCCGATCATCTGCGCGACCGCCGCGGGTGGGACCGCCGCGAATGTACAGGCCAGCGCGAGCGGCGCGGCCTTCGCCAAAATCTGCATTTTCTCCTTCATTATGCGTGACTTTGAATGGCCGCTGCCCAACGTGCTCGAACCTCAGTCTCGCGCGGCCGTGAACGCGATGTCAAGTGAACTGGGCATACCGGGAACCCGGTATATGCCGATTCGCGTCCAGCAGGAAGGAATCCCGTTATGCTTTGGCTGATTGTTGTGCTGATCTTCGTGCCGTGCTTGACAGCGGCTGAATTACCTGTGCGCGAAGTGGTTCTGTATAAGCACGGCGTCGGGTACTTTGAACGGTCGGGACGCCTTGTCGCAGGCGAGACCGCGCGGCTCGAGTTCAAAGCCTCGGACATGAACGATGTGCTGAAATCGCTGACTCTCCACGGAGGCGCGGCGGTTCGCGGACTGCGTTATCAGTCAAGCGATCCAACCGAGCGCCGGCTGAGCGAATTCCCGTTCCGCCTGAATGTCGAGGACGCCTCCCTCCCGGCGTTCCTGAACCAGCTCAAGGGGGCTCGTGCAGAGCTTGCGACCGGGACCGAAAAGGTCGCGGGGGCGATCCTCAGCGCGCGCGTGCTCGCCGGACCCAATCAATCCGAGCGGCAGGAACTGGTGCTGCTGCTGGAAACAGGGCAGATCCGTACGTACGATCTGGCGGCGATCACGGGGATGACTTTCGCCGATACGGCGCTGCAGAATCAGTTGCGCGAATACCTGCGGGTCCTGAGCGAAGCGCGAGCACAGGACAAGCGCACCGTCTTCATCGATGCGGTGGACAGCTCGGGAGCTCGCGAGGTAACCGCCAGCTACGCGATTCCCGCTCCGGTATGGAAATCGAGTTATCGACTGATCTTCGGTGAGAAGGAGACTACGCTGGAAGGCTGGGCGATCGTGGACAACACGACGGCCGATGACTGGACGAACGTGCGGCTCGCGCTCGTCTCGGGCAAGCCGGTTTCGTTCATCAGCAGACTGTACGAGGTGCGGTACGTGCAGCGGCCCGTTGCCGAACTGCCTGAAGAACGGGCGCAACGGCCGGTGGTTTACGAAGGCTCCGTTGCGCAGGCAAACGAGATGCGCGCGGCCGCGAAAGGAAAACTGCCGGCCGCTGCGCCGCGAGAGTTCTCTCCGCCGGCGGCCGCCCTCAGAGACTCTCTCGCCGCCGCGCCG
Source organism: Bryobacteraceae bacterium (assembly GCA_035708545.1). Lineage (GTDB taxonomy): Bacteria > Acidobacteriota > Terriglobia > Bryobacterales > Bryobacteraceae > DASSSG01. The sequence continues at coordinate 3,020 of DASSSG010000812.1, forward strand.
ACCGCCGGCCTGGTGACGCGCGAGGAGGCGGCTCAGAGCAACGTGGCCGTCGAAACCGCGGCCCGCGAAGCCGGCGAGCTGTTCGAGTACGGGTTCAGGAACCCGGTAACCGTGCGTCGCGGCGAATCCGCGATGCTGCCGTTTCTTCAGCAGCCGATTGCTGCCCGCAAGCTGCTGATCTACTCGGATGCGAACTCAGTGCACCCGATGAATGCCGCCGAGCTGACCAACAACACGGGCAAGACGCTGGACGGCGGTCCGATCACCGTCTACGACGCCGGCACATACGCCGGCGAAGCTCTCGTCGAGACGGTCAAAATCGGCGACAAGCGCCTGATCAGCTACGGCGTCGACCTCGGCACCCGCATCACGGCTCAGTTCGACAGCCACTCCGATGTCGTGCGCGAGATCCATGCAAGGCGGGGCACTCTCACCATCCGCCATGCCCAGCAGGAGACGCGCACGCACACAATCCACAATGTCGATCAGAAACCAAAAACGCTGGTCATCCAGCACGCCGTTCGGCCGGGGTACAAACTGCTGAACCAGAAGCCAACGGAGACCACTCCGACGGCATATCGCTTCGAAGTAAAGCTCGCGCCCGGCACCACCGAAAAGTTCCCGATCAGTGAAGAGCGATTGTACGAGGAGTCGACACTGATCACGAATCTCAGCTCGGACATTCTGCTTACCTACGTGCAGAATAAGACCCTCAGTGAAGCTGCACGGAGGGCGCTCGGCCAGGTGCTGGCTCTCAAACGGCAGCAGGCCGACATCGCTTCCCGGATTACCGGCCTGCGCCAGCAGCTCGCCGCACTGGAACGCGACCAGCAGCGCATGCGCCAGAACATCGACAGTCTGAACCGCGTCAGCGGCCAGCAGGAACAGGTGCAGCGCTACGCGAAGCTCCTGGCGGAACAGGAAGCACGCATCGCGGATTTGCGCACGCGCGAGGGCGAGCTCGAGCAGAAGCGGCTCGCGCTCGAGTCGGAGCTGAATTCGGCCATTGAGAAGATTGAGTTTTGAGGCTCGCTCTCGTCGGCTATGGCTACGTGGGCCGCGCGTTTGCGCGTCTGCTGGCGAAGAAGCGCTCCGCATATCCATTTCGCATTACCGGCATACACACCTTGCGGCAGGGCACGGCGATTGACCCGCATGGCCTGCCGCCCGACCCGAAGTTCGGCCCACGGGCGCCGGATATCGACGAGTTTCTGGCCGGCGCGCAGGCCGAGGTGATGATCGAAGCCACAACGCTCGAGCCGGCAACCGGAGAGCCCGCGATCAGCCACATTCGAGCGGCGTTTCGCCGAGGCCTGCACGTCGTTACAGCGAACAAAGGTCCTATCGCGCATGCTTATCGGAGCCTGTGCGAGGAAGGGCGCCGTTGTGGCGTCGAGTTCCGCTTCGAGTCTATATGCATGGACGGAGCTCCGGTGTTCAACCTGGTGCGCAATAACCTGCCCGGCGTGCACGTGCTCGGCTTCACAGGCGTGCTCAATTCGACCTCGAAAATCGTGATTGGCGCGATGCGTGAAGGGCTATCGATGCGGGACGGCATCGAGCGCGCACGCCGCATGGGCATCACCGAGGCCGACGCGAGCTATGACATCGAGGGCTGGGATTCGGCCGCGAAAACCGCCGCGCTCGCGAACGTGCTCATGGACGCAGCCGTCACACCGGCTGACGTCGAGCGCCGCGGGATCGGCCGCATCACACCGGAGCGTTTGCAGAAGCTCGCTGCGGAGCGCAAGACGATCTGTCTCGTGAGTCGTGCGCGGATCGCTGCCGGGCGGCTCCGACTCCGCGTGCGCGGCGAGGTGCTCGACGAAGCTGACGTGCTCGCGTCCGTGCACGGAACCTCAAACCTGCTCCTGCTTCACACAGATCTGATGGGCACAGTGGGAACAGTCTCCATCAACCCGGGCGTCGACCAAACCGCGTACGGAATCTTCAGCGACGTAGTCGATATCGCGCGCACAATCTGAGATACGAGTCACCGGCTGATTCGTAACCCGCATGTTAGAATCTGCGTCAAATGGCCAGTGGGCAATTGTCCGGAGTTAAGAGGTTCTTACTATGGGACTACCCACGCGCCGGATGGCAGTACGACGTCATGGTGGCGCTCATTCTGGCCTTCATTTTTCTCACTCCAAGGGCTGTCTTTCGTGACCAGCCTCGCGCCAGCAATGTCGTCCGCCTGCCCGCCGAGCACGGCACGAACGTATTTTGGGTGGAGCCGGAGCTTCTGAGCGGCGTGACGGACGTCGAGCGGCCGGCAAGAGCCGCGACGATAATCAGATCCCACTCCGGCAAAACCGAGACCGTGGTACGGATCGAACCGATTGCCGACCGGGAGCAGGAGATCAAAGGCTATCTGGTCTACACGCGCCCATGAACGCCGTGTCACGGAGTGAGGACCATGTTTCGTAATACCTTTACGCTCACAGCATTGCTGGCAGCTCTTCTGCCGAAAGCATTACCAGCCGTCACCGTTCAGGACGTGCTTGCGCAAATGGATCAGTCGGCAGCCGGATTCAAGGGCATGTCCGCGAACCTGCGCAGCCTCAAGCACACGCACGTCATCGACGACAACTCGGAAGAGAGTGGTTCTGTTCTGTTGCGGAAAACCGCTCCACACAGCATCCAGGTGCTGGTGAATTTCACCAAACCAGATGAGCGCACGGTCGCGTTCGGCGGGAAAAGAGCCGAGATTTATTATCCGAAGCTGAAAACGGTTCAGGAGTATAATCTCGCGCAGCACAGCGCGTTGATTCATCAGTTCATGGCGCTCGGCTTCGGTGCATCGGGCAGGGAGCTTGCGGCCAGCTATGATGTGAAGCTGGCAGGAGAAGAGACGGTCGCCGGCGGGAAGGCAGTGAAACTCGAGCTGACGCCGAAGACTGCCGCGGCGCGAGAGAAACTGAAGAGGGTTGAGCTCTGGATGGCGGAGGGCGGCGCGTATCCCGTGCAGCAGAAATTCCTGCAGCCCTCCGGCGATTACACGACGTTCACCTACACCGACGTCAAGCTGAATCCCGCAGTTGGAGCAGATGCTCTGAAACTCAGGCTGCCGAAGGGTGTAAAACGCGAAACTCCGCAGAAGTGAGCGACGAGGCTCGGAGTGCCGCAGGCGCGGGTGTAAAGAAACGCGCCAGTCGGCTGCCGTTTCTCGACTGGACGCGAGGGCTGGCCGCGTTCATTATGCTCCAGGGCCATACGTTTCACTCATTTCTCCGGCCCGAGCTTCGCGACACCGGCACCTATATCATTTCCCAGTTCGTAGGCGGCATCGCACCAGCCATCTTCCTGTTTCTCACCGGCGTGACACTCGCGTTCCTGATGCACCGGCTCGAACGCCAGCGGCTGCCCCGGATCGACCGTGTCATCGCCGCCCTCCGCCGTGCCGGCTATTTGTTCGCGCTCGCCTTCGCGTTCCGTTTTCAATTGTGGCTGTTTGCCTGGCCGCAGAGCCCGTGGACTGACTTGTTGCGGGTCGACATTTTGAACTGCATGGGGGTGGGTCTGGCCGCAGTCGCGTGCCTCGCCGCGCTGACCAATGAGCAGCGGGTCCACGCCGGTGTGGTCGTCGGCCTGCTCATCGCGTGCGCCGCGCCCCTGATCCCTTCCCCTGATCCGAACTCGACGCCAAACCTGTTGCAGGCGTATTTCGCCCCGGATTACCGGTATTTCAGCTTCTTTCCGTGGGCATCTTTCGTGGGCTTCGGAGTCAGCGGCGGAGCGATTCTGCGGCAGGTTCCGACGACCGAATCCGTATACATGCATCGCACCATGCAATGGGCGGCAATTATCGGATTCGGCCTCGTTATCTCCGCCCAGTACTTCTCAAACCTGCCGTATTCGCTATACTCCTCGACCGATTTCTGGCTGAACAGCCCGGGTCTGGTGCTGATCAAGGTCGGCATCATATTGCTGCTGCTTTCGCTGGCCTTTCTCTGGACGCACCACGGCGCCGGGCAGGGCTGGAGCTGGGTGCGGCTGCTCGGGACCAATTCGCTTCTCGTGTACTGGGTACACATCGAGCTCGTGTACGGCCGCTGGTTTGGTTACTGGAAGGAACGCCTGACTTTAACTCAATGCGCAATCGCGTCGCTGGTACTCATAATGGCGATGATCGGACTGGCGGAG
>DASSSG010000813.1:0-4054 GCA_035708545.1 Bryobacteraceae bacterium
GGGAGTTTCTGCGGAGCCGGTTCCCGCGCGTGTACGAAACGTGTCTTGCGCTGGGCCTCGACCTCGCGACGACGCCCGCTCCGGTGCATCCGGCGGCGCATTACGCGATGGGCGGCGTAAAGACCGACCTCGACGGCCGAACGAACATTCCGCGCCTCTACGCGGCGGGGGAGGTCGCCTGCACGGGCGTGCACGGCGCGAACCGGCTCGCGAGCAATTCACTGCTCGAGGGCGTGGTCTTCGGCGCTCGCGCCGGAGCTCATATGCGTGAGCACAGGAGCCGCGGGCGGAGCCGCTCCGCCCAGCAGCCCGCAGCGGCATTCCCGCGAACCACCGAGCAGGAAGTGCGGACGATCGCGTGGGAAGCCTGCGGAATTGCGCGGAATGGACGCACGCTGGGCGATGCGATTGATCGGCTGAATGCAATACCGCTGTGCTCGTCCGCCGCCGCTTCCAGAGAACATCACGAGCTCAGAAATATGCACCTTGTGAGCTGGTTGATCGCGCGCTGCGCGCTGGCGCGCGAAGAAAGCCGCGGCGGACACTACCGCACGGACTACCCGGAGCCTCGACCGGAATTTCGGGGCCATTCGATCGTTTCCCGGGACAACGAAGTTGCGTTTGCGTAAACGGTCGCTGCGTTCCGCGCCAACGGCCGGGCAGGCGGCTGCCGCGCAGGCGCCGGTGCTCGTGTTCCTGCTTCTGGCATCGCTCGAGATCGTGAAGGTCAGCCCGTCCACGGCCCTGTGGACGACGCCGGCGATCCTGATCGCCGCGATGCTGATCGCATGGGCGGCCGAGTCGGCGCAGTTTTTCATCGCCCAGGGCTTCGCGCTGGCGATTCTCGCGTGGCTGCAGACGCTTCCCGAGTTCGCCGTCGAGGCCGTGCTCGCGTGGAAACAGCAGGTCCCGCTCCTGCTGGCGAACCTCACTGGTGCCCTGCGGCTGCTGACAGGGCTCGGCTGGCCGATGATCTACTTCACCGCGGCCTTCTTCCACCGCCGAAAGTACGGCAAGCCCATGCGCCGAATCTATCTCGATCGCGACCATTGCGTGGAGGTAGTCGGGCTGCTCGTCCCGCTGCTGTATGTGACGCTGATCTATTTCAAGCGCTCGCTGAACGTGTGGGATGCGGCGGTGCTGATCGGCATCTACGTCGCGTACCTGATCGTGCTCAGCAAGATGCCGCCGCAGGAGGAAGAAGGCATCGAGGATCTGGAACGCATTCCGCGATACGTGGTGACCTCGCCGCGTCCGCGGCGAATCACGCTGATTATCGGTCTGTTTCTTGGCGGCGGCGGCCTGATCTACTACTCGGCCGAGCCATTCCTGGGCAGCCTGCTCGCGGTCAGCGCGGCGCTCGGGGTTCCGAGCTTCGTGTTTGTGCAGTGGGTTGCGCCTTTCGTGTCCGAGTTCCCGGAGAAGGTTTCGGCTTTCTACTGGGCACGAACGGTTGACAGGTCCGCGATGGCGCTGATGAACATGGTATCGAGCAACATCAATCAGTGGACGCTGCTCACGGCCATGCTGCCGATCGTGTACTCGATCAGCCTCGGTTATCCTGGTTCCATCCCGTTCGACGATCAACAGCGGCTCGAGATCCTGATGACGCTCGGGCAGTCCGCGGTCGGCCTCCTGTTTCTGGCGAATATGGAACTGGCGGCGTGGGAGGCCGCGGTTCTGTTCGTGTTGTGGGGAATTCAGTTCGCGTTTTCACCGGTGGCGCCCAACGCGCCGGTCGTGGGATATATCGCGCAGCACGTTCACGCCTGGATTACATATGTGTATCTCGTATGGACGGCGGTGGAGGTGTTCCGCATGATCATGGGCTGGCGGAAGCCGGTCGCATTCCAGGCATTCGCGGAGATCTGGCGCCGGCGCGTCATGGGGCAAGCGGCATGAACTGGGTACACTGGAACTAAACGCAGTGTCTCGCCGCATACGTTCCACTACAATTCTGTGCGTGCGCCGCAATGGGAAGGTCGTCATGGCCGGCGACGGCCAGGTAACGATGGGTCAGGAGGTGCTGAAGTCCTCCGCGAAGAAACTCCGCCGCCTCTACAAAGACCGGATACTTGCCGGTTTTGCCGGCTCGACTGCCGATGCCTTCGCACTGTTCGCGCGCTTCGAATCGAAGCTCGAGCAGCACAGCGGAAACCTTCCCCGCTCGGTCGTCGAGCTCGCGAAAGACTGGCGGACCGACAAAGCGCTGCGGCACCTGGACGCGATGCTGGTGGTCGCGGACGAGAAGAACACGTTCATGGTCAGCGGCACGGGCGATGTGATCGAACCCGACGACGACATCGCGTCTATCGGCTCGGGGGGACCGTTCGCGAAGGCGGCGGCCGTTGCACTGGTGCAGAACACAAATCTCGGCGCGCGCGAGGTCGTTGAGAAGGCTATGGAAATCGCGGGACGCATCTGTATTTTCACCAACCAGAGCGTCACGTATGAGGAGATCGGCTGAATGGTCATTTATCTGCCGTCCCAGGCCGGCACCGACGCGCCACTGCTCGACGAGTTGACGCCGCGGGAGATCGTGCGTGAGCTGGACAAGTATGTCATTGGACAGACCGACGCGAAGCGCGCGGTGGCCGTGGCGCTGCGCAACCGTATTCGACGGCAGAAGCTCGAACCCGAACTGGCCGACGAGGTGATGCCGAAGAACATCCTCATGATCGGCCCGACCGGCGTTGGGAAGACCGAGATTGCACGGCGGCTGGCGAAGCTCGCCAATTCGCCATTTCTGAAGGTGGAGGCGAGCAAGTTTACCGAGGTGGGCTACGTGGGCCGCGATGTCGAAGCGATGATCCGCGATCTCGTCGACATAGCCATCGACATGGTTCGCGACGAGCGGCTCGATGAAATCGCCGACCGCGCGGAACACGCGGCCGAGGAGCGGCTGCTCGATATTCTGATCCCGTCGCCGCAGGAGCCCTCGGAATCGCATGAGCGCTCGCGCGAGAAGATGCGCGAAAAGCTGCGCAGCGGCAAGCTCGATGACCGCATGGTGGAGATCGAGGTCCGCGACCGCATGCCGCAGATCGAGTTCTCCGCCAACGGGAACTTCGAAGAGATGGACATGATGAACCTCAAGGAGGTTCTGCCCGGCCTGTTCGGCCCGCGCACGCGGAAGCGCAAGATGCGTGTGGCGGAAGCGATCGATTATCTGATCCAGGAAGAGGAGCAGAAGCTCATCGACATGGACCAGGTCATGCGCGCCGCGCTCGAGCGAGTGGAACGCAACGGCATCATCTTCCTCGACGAGGTGGACAAGATCGCCGGGCGCGAGGGCGGCCATGGGCCCGACGTCAGCCGGGAGGGCGTGCAGAGGGACATCCTGCCCATCGTGGAAGGAACGACCGTGAATACGCGGCACGGCTTCGTGCGCACCGACCATATTCTGTTCGTCGCCGCAGGCGCCTTCCATGTGGCCAAACCCGCCGATCTGATTCCCGAGCTGCAGGGCCGCTTTCCCATCCGCGTGGAGCTGAAATCGCTCACCGAGCAGGACTTTATCCGGATTCTGAAGGAACCGAGAAACGCGCTCATCAAGCAGTACACCGCACTGCTGGATACCGAAGGCATCAAGCTCGAGTTCACCGACGATGCCCTCGAGGAGATCGCGCACCTTGCGGCGCAGGTGAATGAATCGGCCGAGAACATCGGCGCGCGGCGACTGCACACGATCATGGAGAAGGTTCTGGAGGAGATCTCCTTCGCCGGGCCGGACCTCCGGAAGAAGAACGTGCGCATCGACGCCGCGTACGTCCGTGGGCAACTGGGAGACATAGTCAAGGACCAGGACCTCAGCAGGTATATTCTGTGACGCGCCGCGCCGCAGCGCTCGCTGCCGCGGCGTGGGTGACCGGATGCGGCTACGTCGGCGATCCGCTGCCGCCCGCTCTCAACATTCCGGAACGCGTGAGGACCGTGCGCGCGGTGCAGATCGGAGACCGGCTCGTCGTCGAGTTCACGATGCCGGAACGCACCGTTGAAGCCCTGCCGCTGAAGCTGCCGCTGCGGGCAGACGTGCGCGTTGGCACTCATGTCG
>DASSSG010000814.1:0-8493 GCA_035708545.1 Bryobacteraceae bacterium
GTCCGTAGGAGTTGAACCGAGCGAATCTGGCGCTCGAGTGCAACCGCTGGTATGCCTTGCCCCAGAAGTGGATCAGCGTGTATGCGGTCGATGTGCCCGCTGAGCGCCGGTCCCACCCGCCGAACAGTGCGACAGCGCGCGCGAGTTCGGGCTCGCGAGTCTTCCGCACCGCATCCCAGGCTCGTGTCAGCAGCGGCACGATCACGTCCGCCGCCGCAATGTGAGTATCGAAGCCGAGCTCGATCATGTCCTCGACGGTGAACTTTCGGTCACCGGACAGAACATTGAAGATGCGCTCGCCCCGGGTGTTCAGTGCCTCCTCGCCGGCATCAGCCCTAGGCGGATTGCGCAGCCAGTAGGGCACGGGCTCGAGCGGCTTCAGCCCCGAGTTGCGGGTCGCGACCCACGGCGGATTATTGCAGTTCTGAAGAAAACCCGCCGGCGGATTCAGGATCTGCGGATAGCGCTGGAAGCCGATGTACGGCCCCCACTCGGTGGCCTTCGTCCACCCCGGAACCGGTTTCGACCAGTTAACACCCGGCGCTCGCTCGGCAACGTTGCCGTTGTGCACCCAGTAAATGTTATGCGCGTCGGTGTATAGAAAATTCCAGCGCGGTATCAGCTGGCGAGCCAGAGCTGATTTGAATTCTGCCAGGTTGCCTGCCCTCATCAGCTCATACATGCCGGCAGAGTAGTTCACGCCGTCGTAGTTCGGCAGCTTGATCGAATGTGCCTGATGCCTTTTCGGGTCGAAGCGAACAATCGGGCCGTGGTGCGTGTAGTAGAGGGGCAGCGTGACGCTCTCGAGCCCCTTCGGTCCCTTGATTCGAAAAATTTCGTACTCGATTCTGATGTCACGCCACTGGCCTTCATAGAAATACTGGAGCGGATTTGCCGGATTGATGCGCTCGATGTAAACATCCGCGATGTTTGGTTCATTCCAGGTGGCCGACCATGTGATCCGGTCGTTGAATCCGTCGAGGAAGAATGGGCTGCCGAACCAGCTGATGCCACCCGCGTTCAGTTTGCCGGGGGTAATCAGATGCGCTTCGTAGTTCTGAAAGCGATTCGCCCACGGCATGTGCGTATGCTCGACATGGATGATGCGTCCGTTCGCAGACTTCGCCGGCGCGATCGCCCACTGGTTCGAACCGAGGTTTGGAAACGACCACGTTCTGTCGGAAATCTTCGAAAGCGCGTCGTGTGCGCTGTAGAAGCGGAAGTAATGGCTGCGCTCGAGTGCCTCTATGTCTTCCGCCGAAACCTCGTCAATCCAGGCCGGGATCGTCAACCGGTGTTCGCGGATATAGGCGTTAACCCCACGCGCGAACGCATCGAGGATGCGGTAGAGCTGAGGATCGATCTTTGCCCGATTCTCGACCACACCTTTCTTTGTCCGCAGCAGACGCTGCAGATAGTCGCCGCCCCAGCGGTACTCGTAAGGAATGAACTGTAGATACCCATCGCCAAGTGCGGCGATGCCATCGATCTCCGTGCGACGGCCCTGAGCATCGCGGTATTGGATCATCATGCGTTCGAGATGATCTTCCGCTTGTGCGTACCCGTACCCGAAGAACGCAGCCTCTTCGGTCTCGCCGACGATATGCGGAACGCCGAACTCGTCCCGATAAATCGTCATCTGAGTTTCGAGAATGTCCTGCGGCGCGGCCGAGGCGACCGTGACGATCAGAATGATCCACAGCCAGCGCTGCGCCTTGATGCCTCGTTGGACGCCATTTCGCATACCTGACTCTCGCTCGCGCGGCAATTATATGCGTTCGAAGCGGGTGCGGCCGCGCGGGCGATCGCTCGACCCCCGGTTGCTTCCAGCGAATTGGAATTTAGACCCGTGAACGTCGCGTCGCTCCCCGACTCGGCGTCGATGGAGGGCTCGACCTGCCCGTGACTGCCTCAAACGCCAACAGGCGCGAAGAAGCCCCGGTCATTGAGATTCGCCGGCAGGCGAAGCCGGTGCCTTCAGGACCTGCCACCCCAGTGACAACGCTGGTGCTGGAGGTGGGGGTCGAACCCACATGCCCGGTGAAGGGCGCGGGATTTTGAGTCCCGTGCGTCTGCCAGTTCCGCCACTCCAGCTCGTGCGGGCGATTCGATTATAGCGCGGGGGCCGGCAGAGCACGCCCGCGGGCGGCCGATTCGACCGCGCCGCAAATGGCTGCCGCGATGGCATCGAGCGGAAGAACGCGTTCGACGGCCCCCATGCGCTCGGCTTCGCGCGGCATCCCGTAGACAACGCTCGTCCTCTCATCCTGCGCAATCGTCCGTGCGCCGGCCCGGCGCATTTCGAGCAGCCCGCGAGCGCCGTCGCTGCCCATTCCGGTCAGCAGGACGCCAATGGCGTACTCGGCGGCGGAATCCGCCACCGAGTGGAAGAGAACGTCGACGGACGGACGTTGATAGCACACGCGCGGGCCGCCGCGGACTTCCACCGTATACCGCGATCCCTGCCGGCGGATCAGCATGTGCGAATCGCCGGGCGCAATCAGCGCGATGCCGGGCTCGAGCACCTCTCCGCCGCTTGCCTCGCTGACGCGCAGGCGGCAAAGGCCATCCAGACGGTCGGCAAACGCGCGCGAAAATACTGCCGGAATGTGCTGCACGATCACGATCGGCGGCAGTGTGTCGGGCAGATGCTGCAGGATGTGGCGGATAGCTTCCGTGCCGCCGGTCGAGGCGCCCATCGCAACCAGTACGCGCCCGGGGGCGGAGCCCCGCGGAACCGAGCACACGGGCATCGCGGGAGCGACCGGCGGCGAGCCGGCAGCGGCGGCTGCCGGCCGCGCCGCCCCGATGCGCGCGCGTGCGGCAGAGCGCACCTTCTGCGCGAGCACCAGCCGCAGATCACCGACAGAGTACGGTCCGGACGGCTTCGCCAGAACCTCGACCGCGCCTGCTTCGATAGCTTCGAGTGCGGCTGCGCAGCCCCGGCCCGCGATCGAACTGATGATGATGACCGGCATGGGCCGGTCTTTCATCACCTCACGGAGAAAACTGATGCCGTCGAGGCGCGGCATTTCGATATCGAGGGTGACCACGTCGGGATTCAGCGTGCGAATCTTCTCGCGGGCAATAATCGCGTCCGGAGCCGTGCCCGCCACCTCGATATCCGGCTCGGCGGCGAGGCAGTCGGTAAGGATCTTCCTCACAATCGCCGAATCGTCGACCACCAGGACCCGTATGGGTTTCGTCCTGTCCGGGTGGGTCATCATCACTGTTCCCGTCCCACCGCCGATCCGGTGTCGGCGGTTCTTTGTGTCATGGTGACGGGATACTCGCGCAGCCAGAAGCGTCCCGTCGCGACCTCGAGGCCGACGCTGCGCGACACGGCACCTCCGAAATTCTCCTCGTCGAGATGAAGCCGGAATCCCGCAAGAATCTGCCGCAGGATCTGTTCGTTCTTGCGGCCGATGTTGAAAATGCCGTTTTCATCGAGCACCTGTGCCCCGCCGGCCGCTCGGAGTACGAGCCGCTCCTTCTTTGCGCCGAGGCCGTACAGTCGCTCGAGCAGGAGCGGCAGACCCGTGTCGCAGTACATGAAGGGCCTCGATTCGGCTCGTCGCGCATCGAGCACCGACAGCGGCAGCATGTAGTGGACGAGACCGCCTGCCCGCGCCCTCGGGTCCCATGCAACGACCGCCACGCAGGATCCGAGCGCATAGGTGACCAGTTCGGAATCGGGATCGGCAGACACAGCCGCATCGCCGATGCCCACGACAACAGGCGCTGCCATTACCGCCGCCCCTGTCCGCTCACCGGCCTGCGATACACGGCCGGCTGGACATACGTCAGACCATGCTCTGTACCAATCAGGCTCTCCGCATGGCCGACCATGAGATATCCGCCTGGCTCGAGACTCGCGGTAAGCCTCCGTACCAGACCGCCGCGTGTCTCGCGGTCGAAGTAGATCATCACATTGCGGCAGAAGATCACGGGAAATAGCGCGCCCGCCGGAAAAGGCTCCATCAGATTGCGCCGTTCGAAACGTACGAGCGCGGTCACCTCCCTGCGTACGCGCAGCGTGCCGTCAGGGCCGGCGGCCAGATAGCGGGCGCGCATATCGGCGGGTAACCCGGCGAGTCGCTCCCTGGTGTACGCCGCCCGCCGCGCCGCATCGAGGGCGCGCGTCGATATATCCGTTGCGAGGATCTCGATTCGCGGCTGCCGGCAGTCTCCGAGGGCGTCGAGCAGCGAGAACGCAATCGAGTACGGCTCCTCGCCCGTCGAACAGGCGGCGGACCAGACGCGAAACACATCGCGGCCACGAGACTCACGCAGAATGCGCTCGGTGAGCACGCGAAAGTGTTCCGGCTCGCGCAGAAAGCTCGTGTGATTGGTCGTCAGGCAGTCGATCATCGCCGTCAGAGCGGCACCCGAGCGGTCCGACATGACGTGCTGATAATAGGCATCGAAGGACCGAAAGCCACCGGCGCGGAGCAACTTCCCGAGCCGTGCGCTGACCAGCTTCTCTTTGCCCGCATGAAGATGCAGGCCGAAACGTTCATACGCCAGCTCGCAAATGCGCGCGAACTCGGCTGTCTTCAGGACGGGAACGTCGGCGGCAGCTTCGATCACCGTTCCGAACCCTTCCCGAACAGCGCTGGCGGATCCAGAATGAGAGCCACGTGCCCATCACCCAGAATGGCGCCGCCGGCCACGCCCGCGACCTTCTGGAACATCGAGCCGAGACTCTTGATGACGATCTCCTGTTTGCCGATGACGGTGTCCACCATCAGACAGAACGAGCGCCCGTCGAACTCGGCCAGCACCAGCACGGCGTCCTCAGGCCTGGTGGCACGCGCCTCGACTGCGAATTTCTGATACAGCCGCACAATTGGAACCAGCCGGTCGCGAATCAGTAACATCTCGGCACGATTCTCGACGGTGGACACGGCCTCGGCCGACGGCCGCAGCAGCTCTCGGACGGAGAAGATCGGGATCACGTAACGGTGCTCGCCGACGCCGACCACGAGGCCGTCGATGATCGCGAGCGTCAGCGGAAGCTTCAGCGAAAACATCGTGCCCGCGCCGGGTTTCGAGTGAATCTCAATGCTGCCGCGCAGTTTCGTGATCTGTTTGCGGACGACATCCATCCCCACTCCACGGCCGGAGACGTCACTCAGCTGTACCGCCGTCGAGAAGCCCGGCTGAAAGATCAGGTTGCATATTTCGCTGTCCGAGAGCTCGGAATTGCCGGTGACCAGGCCCTGCGAGCGCGCCTTCGCGAGAATCTTTTGCCGATCGAGACCTCTGCCGTCGTCGCTCACCTCGATCACGATTTGTCCGGCCTGGTGCATCGCGCGCAGGCGTACCCGCGCGCTCGGATTCTTGCCCGCGGCAGCCCGCTCCTCCGGCGGTTCCACTCCGTGATCCAGGGCATTGCGGATCATGTGCATCAGCGGGTCGGCGAGTTCTTCGACGATGTTGCGGTCGAGCTCGACATCGCCGCCGAAGCTCTCAAACTCGACCTGCCGGCCGAACTTGCGCGCGAGATCCCGGACCAGCCGTGCCATCTTCTGGAACACGCCCGCAATCGGCACCATACGCATCGCCATGGTCGTGCGCTGCACCTCGCCGGTGATCCGCGCAAGCTGGGAGAGATTGCGTGCGAGGCGCGGCTGCCGCTCGAGGTGCAGATCGGGATCGTACTGGATGAGCGACTGCGCGATTACCATCTCACCCACCATATCCACAAGGTAGTCGAGTTTGTCGGTGTCGATCTTCACGGCGCGGGCGCGTGCAGCACCGTTCTTTGCTGCCTGTTTGCCGCCTGCCACGGCTGCCGAGGCGGCCGGCTCTGCGTCGGTTTCCGGGCGCTCCGGCGCCGCCTCGGCTGCCGGCTCCGAGACCGCCGCTGCCGCGCGCACACGCAGCAGCAGGGCCGCGGGATCGGAGAACTCCGCAGCCGGCCCCGATGCCTCCAGCGCCCGCACGCAGGTGTTGAGGTAATCGAGGCTCGCGAGCACCACGTCGACCACCGCCGCGGTCATGGCCAGCCGCGATTCCCGCACGAGGTCGAGCACCGTCTCCACCTCATGCGCTACGTCGCGCACGCCCTTCAGCTCGAGAAAACCGGCGAGGCCCTTGACAGTATGGAAGCTGCGGAAGATCGAGTGGATCGCGTCGCGGTCGGTGGGATCGCGCTCGATCTCGAGGAGTCGGGCCTCGACCGAATCGAGATGTTCCCGGGCTTCGACGATGAAGTCGCTGAGCAGCTCCGGATCGGCGACCAGCCCGCCGGCATCGGTTTCCCATGCCACCGCCGACTGCGCGCGCGACGCCGTATCCCAGGACTCGAGTGCCGCCTGGAGGCGGGCGATCCCGGCCGACACGGCGGCTCCCTGTGTGTCCTCCGCGGCCGCAGCGAGTTCGCTCGCTACGGCTGCTACAGCAACGCCGCCGGCCGTGGCTGCTTCCCGCGCGATCGTCCTCAGGGTCTCCGCCCAGCCCTCGGCCGCCGCTTCTTCGCCGCGCACCAGGAGTTCGGTTGCGAGACTCTCGATGCGTTCGGCGATCGCGTTTCTGGCCGGGTTGTCGTGGTCGTGAACCGCCACTGCTCGCTCCTTGTCGCCTGCGCTCAGTTAACCGAAGGCGTGCTGTGCAGCAATTCCCTGATGCCGCCGAACTCCGAGCCGGTCAGAATCTCGTCGATATCGAGAAGGATTTTCACCTTGCCCTTCACGTTCGCCATTCCGAGGAGGTAGGGCGGTGCCGCTTCGCTGCCGAAGTCGGGTGTGTTCTGGATGTCGGCGGCGGCAAGATTCAGCACCTCGGAGACTTCATCGACGATGATGCCCATCTGCACCGTGGAGTCCTTCTGAAGCTGCACGACGATGATGCACGTCCGCTGCCCGTATTCCATTTCCTCCAGCCCGAATTTCAGCCGCAGGTCGATTACGGGAACGACACGTCCGCGGAGATTGATGACGCCGCGCACGTCAGACGGCATGTGCGGCACGGCCGTGATGTGCTGGATGCCCATGATCTCGCGCACCTTCAAAACCTGGATGGCGAACTCTTCGGTCCCGAGCTGGAAGCTCAGATATTTGCCGGCCCGCGCCTCGTGGCTGACTGCGCCAACGGGTTCCGGTTGTGCGATTGCTGTGGTGGCCATATTCGTCCTTTCGTTCGTTGCGGAGCGGGCGTGCCGCCGCTCCTTTCTCGGTCTTTTGCCCAAAGGCTGCGCCTGCGGGCGCTGCCGGCATCGTACGGTCCAGGCCGACTGCATCTGTCTGCCCTCAGCCGGCGCGGCCAACGACCGTAACCAGCTGTTCGACGAGTTCCTTCATCGTGCGCGCCTGGACATCCATGCTGCCGGCTGCACCGGCGCTCTCCTCGGCGGCCGCAGCCGTCTGTTGCGTCACCTGTTCGACCTGCGACAGCGTGCGCGCGATATGCTCAACGCCTCGCGCCTGCTCCTGGCTGCCGTGATTCACTTCGTCGACGAGCCGGCTGACCTCGGAAGCGCTCGCGGTAATGCCGCGGATCACCTCTGCCATCGCGTTCAGGCGCCCGCTGCCCGACGTGGATGTGCGTATCGATTCTTCGATCAGTCCGGCTGTATCGCGCGCAGCCTGGGCACAGCGCTGGGCCAGATTTCTGACCTCGTCGGCGACCACGGCGAAGCCCATCCCAGCCTCGCCCGCGCGCGCCGCTTCGACGGCGGCGTTCAGCGCCAGGATGTTCGTCTGGAACGAGATCTCATCAATCACCTTGATGATGCGGGCGATCTTCTCACTCGACCCGTTGATCTCGCTCATGCTCGCCAGCATCTCGTCGAGGGAATGGTTTGCCTCCTTGACGGCTTTGTCCACTCCGGCCATGAGCGCCGTGGCACGGCTTGCATTTTCGGCGTTGCGCTGCGTCATCGCGCTCATTTCCTGGCCGGACGACGATGTTTCCTCGAGCGATGCGGCCTGACGCGAAGCACCCTGAGCGAGTGTGCGGCTGGCGCCGCTGATCTGTTCTGAGGCATCGGCTACCTTCCGGGCGGCTCCCGCCATGGCACCCGTGATCCGCCGAAGCGCCGCAGTCGTGCTCCGGATGTTGTAGACGACACCCGCGCCCACCGCGCAGCAGCACACGATCAGCCCGAGCGTCACCCAGCGAAGCCATGCCCCCTGCGCAGCGGCGTCCCGGCCCGCCGCCTCGAGGTTTGCGCGCGCTGCCAGCGCGAGGCGTTTGGCGTGCTCGGTTACCGCATTGAGACGCGGCACCATCGTGCTTTCAAAAAACTTCAGGGCAGTGTCCATTTGCTGGCTGTCCAGCATCGACGTGAATTCGCCATGCTGCCGTGACAGCGCGCGCAGTTCGGCATCGATGCCGTCCGCATCATTCCGCAGGTCGCCGGTGACGAGCGGCTGCAGGTCGCGGATGGCCGCGCTCGCGTCGGTCTCCGCCGCCGCAAACCGCTTCTTGAAGGCAGTCGCTTTGTCGATCTCCTGCAGCACCGTACTGAACGCGACGCCGCGCTCGGCC
>DASSSG010000815.1:0-2945 GCA_035708545.1 Bryobacteraceae bacterium
GCAGGTAGCGATTCGGATCTCGATCGTGGCGCACGCTCACGTGGCCCCAACCGTCGAGCACGCCTTCGATCGCAAGGATGCGATTCGCGGCGACGAGCTCCTCGATCAACCGCGGATCGGCAGGCCCGGCCGATGCGGGAAGAGATTGGCTCACGGTCGATCTACGATGCCGGCCAGATGCGCCGGCATACGATCGGCGATTCGGGTGCGTGCGTGAGCTTCGGTATCCACTCTTCCGTCCATTTCATCTCTTCGGGGTAGAGAGACCTCATGCCGGCAAGATTCTGCGCGCGCGCTTCGACGGAAGTGAACTCGTAGATCACGAGGTGCTTGGCCCAGCCCGACACGGACACGAGCTTTCGCATGGCAACGCAACCCGGAAGCTTGCTCAGTGCCTCCATGCGCCAATCCGCATACCACGCGAGCAGCTCGTCTTCCACTTCGGGTGTCCCGCCATTGAAGCTCCCGAGCTGAATGCACGGGCTCGGCGTGAGTCCGCGCCGCGTTCCGGCCTCGGGACCCTGCACGCGCGCTTCCTCTGTCGCGATGACGACGCGCTCGCCGGCTCTCATGGAAAGCATTTCGCGATCGGTCGCATCGAGATCGGCCACGAGCTTGCTCTGCGCGCCTTTGGTGAACGCTGCGACGCCTTTGGAAAAAGCGTGCGACGTTTCTGCGCCGAACATGAGCACGAAATCGTTGCCGGTGGGCACGGAAGGATCCGTCGTGTGGCGGATGTGCGGGCCCGGCTGAACCTTGGTATTCGCGTAATGCGCGGCCCAGAGGACGCCGGGCTTCTTCAGAATTTTCGGAATGTAGGTGCCGTGCACCCACGAGATGTAGCGCTCACGCCCCGCTTCGGGCAGGTTGTACCAGCTGATCCAGATGCCGCGGTCATTCATGGCTTCTCACCTTGCGGACACGTTCACCGGCTGGAAGAGTACAGCAGATTCGCGCGCCGAACATCTGTTGCGTTGAAGTTCGTTCGGCGAACGTGGCACACTGCCTGTACGAGGAACATCCGACACGGAGGTCTTGATGAAGCGGTTTGCAGCTCACGGTATGGACCTGATCGTGTGCGCGTTCGCGGTCGCCGTGTCGCAATTTGTCCCCTCGAGTGCGAACGCAGCTTACCCGGAGCGCCCGATACGACTGATCGTGCCGTCGGCGGCGGGCGGAGGACCCGACATCGGCTCGCGGCTGATCGCAGCCGAGCTCACGAAGCAGATGGGACAGAACGTCGTGGTCGAAAACCGGGCCGGCGCGAGCGGCGTCATCGGAACGGAAGCGATCGTGCGTGCAACTCCCGACGGCTACACGTTCGGGCAGGGCAACTTCAACAGCATGAATGCAAACCGCATCGTGATGGCGAAGCTCCCGTACAACCCGGACAAGGACCTGCAGCCGATCGTTTTCGCGTACATGAGCCGCAACATGCTTGCAGTGAACCGTGCGCTGCCGGTCAACTCCGTGTCGGACCTGATCGCCCACGCCAAGGCGAACCCTGGCAAGCTCATGTATGGCTCGGTCGGAGTGGGCTCGAGCATGCATTTCAGCGGCGCGCTTTTCTGTCTGCTTACGAGTGTCGACATGCGGCACGTGCCGTACAAAGGTGCGCCGGCTGCGATCACCGACATCATTGGCGGTCAGATTCACATGATGTTCGACAACATCCAGTCGATCAGCCCGCACGTCGCGGCAGGCCGGCTGCGCGGTCTTGCGGTTACCACCGCCAAACGTGCTGACTCGCATCCGGACCTGCCGACGGTCGGCGAGACGATACCGGGATTCGAAATCGCGCCCTGGGCGGGCTATATCGTCCCGGCGGGCGTGCCACGGCCGATCGTGCAGCGACTGAATGCGGAGCTGAACAAGGCACTCACCGTCCCGGCCGTACGCGACAAGTTGATCGGCATGGGCCTGGATCCGCGCGGCGGTACGCCCGAAGAGTTCGCGCAGTTCATCAAGAAGGAAGTCGCGAAATGGAGCGATGTCGCAAAGCGCGCGAACGTGAGAATGGAATGACCGACGGAGAGAAAGCAGAACATGGCCACCTATCACTCTTGCATAACTGACGAGCAGGCCGAGCTGATTCGCAACGCGGTGCTTTTCTTCGTCGCGTCCGCCGATCCGCGCCTCGCGGACGAAGGCGACGTCGGGCCGGTCAACGTGTCGCCCAAAGGTGGTGTGCCGCTGCACATGATCGACCGCAATCGCGTCGCGTATCTGGATTACCGCGGCTCCGGGAACGAGACCGCGCGGCATTGCGCAGCCGGAGGGCCGATCACGGTGATGATCTGTTCGTTCGAAGGCGAGGACGCCGCGATCGTGCGTCTCTTCGGTCGGGCGCGCGTGACCCCTCTCGCCGAGTCACCGCTCGCCGATCTCATGCGCGCGCAGCCGGCCGCGGAGCTGAAGACGCCGCGGCAGGTGATCGAAGTCGAAATCGACAAGACGATGACGAGCTGCGGCTATGGCGTGCCGGTGATGCAGCTCGTGCGGCAGCGACGCGTCGTCGACCGGGGGCGGCGATTCAAGGAGCCCGCAGCGCCGCGCGTCTCGATATCGAGCTAGTCTTGTTTGAACCCTGATGCGCGGATGATCGGTTCCCATTTCGCCCGGTCGTCCCGGATGATCTTCTCGAATTGCCGCGGGGTTGTACCGGTCGGATCGAAGCCGAGCTTGAGAAAGCGCGCCCGAATTTCCGGTTCGCGCATTGCCCCTCCGATGGCAGACGCAAGTCGGTCGAACGTCGCGCGTGGCACTCCGGCAGGGGCGTGTAAGCCAATCCATGTAGTGCCGTCGGTGTCGTACCCCGCTTCCCTGAAGGTGGGGACGTCCGAGAGGCCTTCCGCACGCACGTTGCCGCCGATCGCAAGCATTCGAATTTTTCCTGCGCGGTGCAGCTCGGCGAAATCCGTGATCGTCGCTACGCCCGCGGGCAT
>DASSSG010000816.1:0-2749 GCA_035708545.1 Bryobacteraceae bacterium
GCGCGGCAGCAGGAAGTTGCGCGCGTAGCCGTCGGCCACTTTGACGATCTGTCCGCGGTTGCCGAGTTTATCGACGTCTTCACGAAGAATGACTTCCATCAGTTAAGCTCTCCCTTCGGCGGGGACACCGGCAGCGGGGACGGCCGCTGCGGCGGGAGTCTCACGCGGCTCGCGGAACTCGCGTCCTTCGCGCGGCTCCCGGAACTCGCGTGGCGGCCGTTCGCGGCCTTCGATCGGCAGGCGCGAGGAGAACGGCAGCAGCGCGATATTGCGCGCCTGCTTGATGGCTGCGGCGAGACGGCGCTGATGCGGCGCGCAGACACCGGAGATGCGGCGCGGCGTGATCTTGCCGCGCTCGGAGATGAAGGAGTTCAGCAGGCGCGTGTCTTTGTAATTGATGTCATCGATCTTCTCGACGCAGAACCGGCACACCTTCTTCCGCCGGAAATACTGTTTCTTGCCGGCGATGGCTTTATCGCCGCCGGTCGGCCGCTGCGAGGCAGCGACGGGTCTTCCGCCTTTTTGTTCAGCCATGGCTCGTTATTCCTCCACCGGCCTCGGGCGCTCAGCGCGCTCGCGTCTGGATTCCGGAGCTCCGGGAGCCGGAGCACCGGGGATGGGAGCGCCCGGTACCGGAGCAGCAGCTTCTGCAGGAACCGCGGGCGCGGCCACGGGCGCCGGCCTGCGCGCCGCGCGTTTCTCGCGCGCCTTGCGGCGCTTCTCCACCTTCTTCAGCTTCTCATCGATGCGAACGGTGATGAACTTCATCACGGCGTCGTTCACGCGCAGCCTGCGCTCGACCTCGCGCACGACCGCCGGTGCACCGGAGGTGAACTGCATGAGGACGTAGTAGCCCTCGTTGCGCTTTTCGACCTTGTAAGCGAGGCGGCGGACGCCCCACTTCTCCAGCTTGTCGACAGTGCCGCCGGCGTTGGTGACCACGCCGCGGATGGGCTCGACGATACCGTCAACTTCCTCTTCGGTCGCGTCGGGCCTGACGATAAACAGCTCTTCGTAGACTCGATTCATTCTTCCTCTTTAATTAAGCCGTGGGCGCGGCGAGGGGATACCGAACGGGTTGTAACGGCGCGCCGATCGCTTCTTTATGGTCGCGGCGCGGTTGTTACCGGACGGACCGCTCCCTACGGTTGCGGCTCGGTAACCGGCGGGGCCGGTACCGTTCGATTGAACCTCGTCATGGCCTTTTCGACGCCCTCAGCGACTATGGATTCGACTGCCCGGCTGGTATAGTCGAGCACCTCATCCAGTTCCTTCACGTGCGCTTTCCGGAACTGCGAAAGCACGAAACCCGCGCCGTCCCTGTCGGTCCGGCCGGTATCGATCCCCACGCGGACGCGGGGAAACTCTTCGGTCCCGATGCTTTGGATAACGGACTCCAATCCGTTATGCCCGCCCGCGGAACCCTTCGGGCGAATGCGGACCGCGGTCCACGGCAGATTGAGCTCGTCACAGATGACGATGAGCCGCTCGGGCGCGATCTCGTGTTTCGCGAGCAGCGCCCTGACCGACGGCCCGCTCAGATTCATGTACGTCTGCGGCTTGGCTAACAGCACGGGAGCCTTGCCGAAACTGCCTGCCCCGACGAGTGCTTTCGAATCGGGCCGATTTACGCGGATCCTGTTCGACTCCGCCAGGCGATCCACAATGAGAAAACCTATGTTGTGGGGGGTCTGCTGATATTCGGGGCCCGGGTTGCCTAAGCCGACTATCAGCCAGGGATCGGGATTCATTGGATGCGCGGGTCATCAAACCCGTACGCCGATTGCCAATCTGCCCCCACAAATCAACTTTGCTTCTTCTTTGCAGCAGGTTTCTCTTCGGCCGCACCTTCCTCTTCCTTCTTGCCTTTCTTGATGACTTCGGGCTGCGCGGCTTCCACCGGAGCGGCCGCGACGGCGGTTTCGGCCGCGACCTCGGCGCGTGTGGTGACGACGTGCGAAATAATCGTTTCGGGCGGCGTCAGCAGCTTCATCGAGCCGCCGAGTTGCAGATCGGCGGCGCGGACGCCCTGGTTCAGCATCAGGGCGGAAACATCGACTGTGAACTGGTCGGGGATCTCGTTCGGCAAACACTCGATTTCGACCTCACGGGTCACCACTTCGTGCAGGCCACCCTGCTCCTTCACGCCCCGAGGATCGCCCACAGTGGCTACCTGCACCTTCACGCGCATGCGCTTCGTCATGTCGATACGCTGCAGGTCGACATGCAGCAGCCGCGTTTTGATCGGATCGAACTGCCAGTCGACGATCATGACCGGCGCGGTCACCCCGTTGACATCGATATCGAAGATCGTGTTGTGGCCGCTCTGCGTGTGCAGGATGCGGTTGACTTCCTTCGGGTTGACAGCGACGGGGATGGGATCCGTTCCCGCTCCGTAGACGACGGCGGGTGTGAGGCCGCGCGCGCGCAGCCGGCGAGCTTCATTCTTTCCGCGCGTGTCGCGGGGCTCGGCTGCGAGTTTGAGTTCTGTTTTCATCGAGTAACTCCTGGGTCTATACGAAAAGCGTGCTGACCGATCCGTTTTCGTGGATCGACTGAATAGCGCTGGCGAGCAGCGGAGCGATGGACAGCGAGCGAATGCGATCGCAGTTTCGAGCGTCGTCGCGGAGCGGGATCGAATTCGTCAGCGCAACTTCGGTAAGAGGTGAAGCGGCAATGCGCTCCACGGCGGGTCCGGACAGGACGGCGTGGGTGGCGCCGGCAGACACGGATGTGGCGCCGCGGGCCA
>DASSSG010000817.1:0-3479 GCA_035708545.1 Bryobacteraceae bacterium
CCTGAAGGCAGCGCCGAAGCTCGACGGAATCCTCCTTGCGCTGCACGGGGCGCTGGTGGTCGAAGGTTACCCGCAGGGCGACGAGGAGATCGTCAGGCGGGTGCGAAACGCGTTTGGTCCATCAATACCCATCGTCGTTACGCATGACTTTCACGGGAATCCCTCGCCGGAACTCGTCCGGCTGTGCACGGCGCTTGTCAGTTACCAGCAGAATCCGCACCTCGATACGAGACAGCGCGGCCGGCGAGCCGCGTCGATCCTCGCGCGAACGCTGCGCGGCGAGATCAGGCCTGTGCAGGTCATCCTGAAGCCCCCAATGGTCTACAACATCATCTTCCAGAACACGTACGCTGAGCCGCTGCTCACCATAACGCGCGCGAGCATGGACCTGGAGCAGAGCAACCCGAAGGTTCTGGCGGCCAGCGTCATGGGCGGGTATCAATACGCCGACGTGCCGTGGATGGGGCCGTCGGTCATCATCGTCACCGATGCGGATGAAGATCTGGCGAGGCGTGAGGCTCAGCGGCTCAGCGACATGCTCTGGAATAGCCGCGAACGCATCGTCTTAAGACTGCCGGCTCCTGCGGAGGCGGTGCGGCAGGCGGTGGCGGCGCCGAAATATCCCGTCGCGTTGTTTGACACGGGCGACAACGTCGGTGGCGGCTCTTCGGCCGACAGCACGTTCCTGCTTGCAGAGCTGCTGAAACAGAAGGCGGCCGCCTGGGTGGTAACGATCGCCGATCCCGCCGCCGTAAAGGCCGCGATCAGCGCAGGCGCCGGCGGCACATTCGAAATGCTTGTCGGCGGCAAGACCGATGGTCTGCACGGCAAGCCCGTGCGCGTGCACGGCATCGTTCGTTCGCTGCACACCGGAGACTACGTTGAAACCGAAGTTCGGCACGGCGGCGGCCGCTACTTCTCCATGGGACTGACCGCCGTGATCGAGGTGGATGGATCGACGCGGGACGATAAAAACCTGCTCGTGCTCTCGAGCAGACGCGTGTCGCCCAACAGCCTGCACCAGCTCATCAGCCTTGGAGTGTATCCCGAGCGCCAGAGAATCCTCGTCGTGAAAGGCACCATTGCGCCACGTGCGGCCTATGAACCCATTACGGCGCAGATCATACCAGTCGATTCACCGGGTGCGACCGCGGTCAATCCCGCGCGCTTTCATTATTCGAGAGTGCGCGACAAATTGTGGGGGATGAATTAACGTTACGCGCACACCTCGCGAGCAAACGCGGTAAGCAGATGACGCGCGGCTCAGGGCCATTGGCTGCCGGTCGCGGATCCCGGCCGAACCGCGCGCGCGGCTTCAGAATCCCAGACGGATGCCGAACCGGAACTGCCGCTCGTCGATATTCTCGCGAGCCAGATTGGTCACGCCTGTGATTCGACCGAAATTCGCATCACCAATAGTATTGCCGGGATTCGCGAAATGCGGTGTGTTCGAAAAGTTGAACGACTCCATGCGGAACTGAATATTCCACCGCTCCGTGAACGCGAACTGCCGGAACAGACCGAAATCCCAGTTGACCAGACCGGGACCGCGAAGGCTGTTAAAGCCGGAGGTCCCGAAGCGGCCGAGCGGCGGCGTGGCGTAAGCGGCCGGATCGAACCAGAAGCTCTCGCGTCCGATGCCACCCAGCTTCGCGACCTCGGATTTCACCTGATCCGCAGTTTGCGTGGATCCGGGCATATCGAGTGAAGTTCCCGGAGCCTGGACAGTGAACGGGGTCCCGCTCATCAGACTGACGAGATTGTTCATCTGCCAGCCGCCGACGATCCAGGCTGCCGGACCACCGGCAACCCACTTCCGGCCCCTGCCAAAGGGCAGTTCCCAGATACTGCTGAGGTGAGCGACGTGCGTGCGATCAAAACCGCGCAGCGCACGGTTCAGCCGGAAGTAGCGCAGGGCCTGCACCGGCGGGCGGCTGTCACTGTTGTCGATGTATCCGATGGCTTTCGACCAGGTGTAGTTGGCCGAGAGCTGCACGCCGCCCGAGAAGCGCCGTTCGAGGCTCGTCTGCAACGCGTCATAGATGCCGGTCCCGATGGGCACGATGAAGGTAGTGGCGCCAATCCGGCCGAAGCGCTGATTGAGCGGCCGTCCGGCGTTGCCGCGGCCGATTTCCTGGCCCGCGTTGATGTCGAGGTAGCCGAGTTTGTTGATCTCGCGCGTGCCCACGTAAGCCGCGTTGGCGACAAACCCACGTGCGAGTTGCTTCTGGAACGTCAGGTTCCAGCTCTGGATGTAGCCGCGGCTGTACTTTTGCGGAATGGTGCTGACGGCGAATCCGCCCGGAATATCGATGACGCCGTTCCCGAGATCGGGCTGGACTATCCGTGGAATGCCCGCTTCAAGCCTGCCGACCGGCACGAAAGCGTTCGCGCTCGTGATGCCGAGTGCGGACAGCACCGGATAATTCGCGCGCAGCTGTTCGGCCGCGATGAACGGGTCGTTGGTAATGCCGTAGCCAGCTCTCACGACGAAGCTGTCGGTGGCGCGCCAGGCAAGCCCGACCCGCGGCGCGAAGTTGAGTTTTTCGACCTCGACGCCGCAGTCGCGCGGAACCTGGCCGATACCGCAGATCAGCATCTTATTCGCCGCAGGGTCATAGCGTTCGATGCCGCGGTCCGGGCGCGTGGGCAGCGGGAAGTGCTCGTAACGAAGGCCGTAGCTGAGCGTCAGCCGGTGAGTGACGTTCCACCGGTCGCGAACATAGAAGCTGTACAGCCACGCACGCAGGGCGAACTCGTCCAGGCGCTGATCGATGCGGCCGAGATTCGTCGGCAGGCCCAGCAGAAACGCGGCATACGCGTTGTACGCGTTGACGGGGGGACCGTCGCGCACGGCGGTCGGTCCGCCGGTGAACTGGAATCCACCTGAAGCTCCGTGCAGTGCGACGCCCGCGATTTCGGGCTGCGCCTGGTTGAGATGCTGATTGTACAGGTCCATGCCGAAGCGCAGGCTGTGCGTCCCCCTGTTCCAGTTGAAATTCGTGACGTACTGATACTGCGGGTCGCGACGGTAGTACGGCATGAAATCCTCGTTGATGCCGACCGTCGTCAGGCCGCTGCCGAACTGGAACCGCGGCCAGCCGCCCTCGATGCGGCGAGGGCCATTGGTGCCGGGGATCTTCAGAAGGTCGAGCCCGAGCTTTTCGTCCAGCCGCGGCTGCTGAGAACTCGTGTCGCCGCGCGTGTAGCCGAAGTATGCGTCGAGCACGAACGTCGGTGTGAAGACGTACGTGCCGCCGATGGTGGTCGAGTAGGTTCCGCCGTCGCCCACGCCCGGGTTAGAACCGTCGAATACCGGCGGGCCGGCAAGCTCACCGAACATCTGCGGGTTCTTGTGCTTGTAGCGCAGAATGCTCAGGCGAAGGAGCATCGACAGCTTGTCGCTGGCGTTCCAGTTCACTTTCGAATCGACGGTCCGCCGGTCAAACAGGAAGGGCGCCGAAGCGAAGTAGTTGTTC
>DASSSG010000818.1:0-5713 GCA_035708545.1 Bryobacteraceae bacterium
GATTTCGAGAATGGATGGATCTCAGGCCAGTTGCTGATGGCGCTGCCCCGGGACCCGTTCTTCCTGATCACGCGCGATGGCGGCAGGACGTGGCACAAACGCGTGGTCTTTTCCGAGACGCGCGTGGGGACCATCGATGCATTTTGGTTCGAATCCAAAACCAGCGGCAGGATGAATCTCGATCGCCTTCAGTCGGCCGAAAATGGGTTGCGCTACGAGCAGTACGAGTCGAACACTGGCGGCGAGAGCTGGAGCCTCCGAAACGTGGCCGCTCGTCCGGCACCTCTGAAGAACGCAGCCCCGAGCGGTCTGCGCCTTCGCGCGGAGGCGCGAAGCAATTCGTACCGGCTCGAGAAGCGTGCCGGTGAGAACTGGCAGACTGTCGCGAGCTTCGCCGTGAGTGCCGGCCAGTGCAAAGCGCCGGAGTCGGCTCCTGGCGTGGAGCCGCCGTCCGCGGCTGAAGTTCCGGCTCCCGAATCACCTAAAACGAAGCCATCGAAACAGCCGTCGCTGCGCCGGCCGCGATGAATCGGCGTTTCGGCAAGCGCCGACCTGGAAGGCCCGCGCGAAAGTCCTTGCTGCGCGTCGCGCTCAGGCGTTGCTCGTCTTTGGCAGCTTCCGCGCGTTCTCGAACAGGAAGTTGAGCGTCTTCTCGGTCCGGATGTGGTTTGCAATACGTCCGAGCGCGCCGTCCTTTTCGAGCTTCATGCGCATCGCGGCGACAGGCTCGCGCTCGGCTCTCGCCAGCCGTTGCACCTCACGATCCACCTCGTCCTGTGTGGCGTGAATCGCCTCGGCATCGGCAATCCGATCGAGCAGCAGTGACGCCTTGACTTCGTGCACAGCCCGGTCCCGCTGGGACTCCCTGATTTTCGGCCAGTCGAGGCGGACCTTCCGCGGGTCCACGCCTTTGCCGGCCAGCCGCCGCACGTGGTTCTCGACCGTGAGCTCGATCTGCCGCTCCACCCAGGCCTCCGGCACCGGGAACTGGTGCCGCCGCACCAGCTCTGCCGTGAGCGTGTCCCTGGCGGCACGCTGAGCTGCGTACTGCTTCTCCGCATACATCGCCTTGCGGATTGCGTCGCGGAGCTCGTCGATCGTCTGGAAGTCGCCCAGATCCTGAGCGAACTCGTCATTCAGCTCGGGAACCTCCTTGCGCCGAATCCCCTTGACACTCACACGAAAACGCACTGTTTTACCTGCAGTCCGCTGTTCCGCGTAATCCTCGGGATATGCAACGTCAAACTCGCGGATTTCGCCCGGGGTGACGCTGCGGAGGTTCTCGGTGAATTCAGGGAGAGTCTCAGGATCACCGATGTGCAGCATCATCTCATCGTTCCGGATCGGCTCACCTTCGACTCCGGCGATGCTCTCGAGCGACACCACGGCGAAGTCGCCGTCCTGGATCGGATGCGGGTCTTCGTTGATGTAATCGGCCTTGCTTTGCCGGAGGTCTTCGAGTCGCCGATTCACCTCTTCTTCGGTCACCTGCGGATCCTCATACTCCACCGGCAGGTCGCGATATTCCTGCAGCTCGAATTCCGGCAAAACTTCGAATTCAGCCTTGAACCGCAGGGGCTGGTTCTCGTGAAAATGGACGTCGCTGACGTTCGGAGTGCCGACCACTTTGAGATGTTCCTGCTCCGCGCGCCGCTGGAAAGCCTTCGGGAGGAGCTCTTCGAGCACCTCCTGGCGAATCTGCGGCCCGAAGCGGCTGCGGATGATGCTCGCGGGCGCTTTGCCCGGACGAAAACCCGGCAGGCGCGCCTTCTTCTGAATATCGGCGAGCACGCGCTCGGTTTCGCGCTGGACTTCCTCGACCGGGACTTCGATTTCGAGGGAATGCTTACAGCCTTCAAGTACTGGCATGTGCGTGGGGGGAATAACAGCGAAGGCGGCACACAAGGCCGCCTCCGGGGTCAGCTTCTATTGTACCGACATGGGACGGGTGTCAAGCCCCGCGGCGGTTTCAGTCCGCCGCTCAACGCGCCTTACGTGCCTTCCTGCCAGCCCGCGAGATACTCCTCCTGCTCGGGCGTGAGCCGGTCGATCTTGATGCCCATCGCTTCGAGTTTCATCCGCGCGACGTTTTTATCAAGCTCTTCGGGCACCGAGTAGACCTTCTTCTCGAGGTTCTGATAATTCTTCAGCAACCACTCGATGCTGAGCGCCTGGTTGGCGAAGCTCATGTCCATTACCGAAGCCGGGTGTCCCTCGGCGGCCGCGAGGTTGATCAGGCGGCCCTCGCCGAGCACGTTGATTCGGCGGCCATCGCGCATCCTGAACTCCTCGACAAACTCGCGCGTTTGCCGGCGCGAAGAAGCCATCTTCGCCAGTGTCTCCAGATCGATCTCCACATTGAAGTGGCCGGAGTTGCAGATGACCGCGCCGTCCTTCAGCCGCTCGAAGTGCTCGCGGGCGATGACGTTCTTGGTGCCGGTAACGGTCACGAAGATGTCTCCGATCTCCGCCGCTTCGTTCATCGACATCACGCGGAAGCCGTCCATGACGGCTTCGATCGCCTTGATCGGATCGATTTCGGTGACGATCACATTCGCGCCGAGGCCACGCGCGCGCATCGCGGTGCCGCGGCCGCACCAGCCGTAGCCCGCGACCACGAGGTTACTGCCCGCAAGCAGCATGTTGGTGGCGCGAATGATGCCGTCGATCGTGCTCTGGCCCGTGCCGTAGCGGTTGTCGAACAGATGCTTCGTGAGCGCATCGTTCACCGCGACGATGGGGTATTTCAGCACGCCCTGCTTCGCCATCGCCTTGAGGCGAATGACACCGGTCGTGGTCTCCTCGGTTCCGCAGATCACGTTGGGCAGCAATTCGCTGCGCTTCGTGTGGAGCAGCGTCACTGTGTCGGCGCCGTCGTCCATGGTCACCTGCGGCTTGTGATCCAGGGCCGCCATGATGTGCTGGTAATACGTGTCGTTGTCCTCGCCCTTAATGGCGAAGGTCGGGATGTTATAGTCGCGCACGAGCGCAGAGGCGACGTCATCCTGGGTCGAGAGCGGATTGGACGCGCAAAGCGCGATACTCGCTCCACCGTCTCGGAGCGTGATCATCAGGTTTGCCGTCTCGGTGGTCACATGCAGGCATGCCGCTACCCGGATGCCCGCGAGCGGCTGGGATTTGATGAACTGCTTCCGGATCGACCCGAGAACCGGCATCGACTGCGCGGCCCATTCGATCCGGCGCTTCCCCTGATCCGCGAGCGCGAGGTCTTTCACATCACAGGCCACAGCGGCCGTTGCATTTGTAGTTGCCATCTTTGTTTTCGAATCTCCTGTTGATCAGCGTCCGACCGCGGCGAGCTGCGTCGCCGACTTCAGTTCTTCCACCTTATCCGCGGCTTCCCACGTGAACGTCTCCTCGCTGCGTCCGAAGTGCCCGAAGGCGGCCGTCTTGCGGTAAACGGGCCGGCGCAGCTTCAGGTGATCGATCATGCCCTTCGGGGTAAGCGGGAATGTCGAACGAATGAGCTCGACCAGCCGCTTCTCGTCGACTGTGCCGGTCCCGAACGTGTTCACCATCACGGAAATGGGCTCGGCCACACCGATCGCATATGCGAGCTGCACTTCGCAGCGTTCGGCGAGACCAGCGGCGACGAGGTTCTTCGCGATATAGCGTGCCATATAGCAGGCCGAGCGGTCGACCTTCGTTGGGTCCTTGCCGGAAAACGCCCCGCCGCCGTGCCGCCCCATCCCGCCATAGGTGTCGACGATTATCTTGCGCCCCGTCAGGCCGGTATCGCCGTGTGGGCCGCCGATCACGAATCGGCCGGTCGGATTGATGTGATACCTCGTGCCTGAGTCGACCATCTTCGACGGGACAACCGCATCGATGACCTTCTTCCTGACCTCGGTTCGCAGTTCTTCGGTGCTGATGTCTTCGTCATGCTGGGTCGAGACGACGACCGCGTCGATGCGGATCGGGCGCCCTTCGGCGTATTCGACGCTCACCTGGCTCTTCCCGTCCGGTCGCAGGAATGGCAGCTCGCCGGCGCGGCGCGCCTCGCTCAGGCGCCGGACCAGCTTATGCGCCATCATGATGGGCAGCGGCATGAGCTCGGCCGTCTCGTCACACGCATACCCGAACATGAGACCCTGATCGCCTGCCCCACCGCTGTCGACGCCGATCGCGATGTCGGGCGACTGCGCCTGAATCGTGTTCAGAATTCCACAGGTTTTGGCGTCGAAACCGTAAGCCGCATCCGTAAAGCCGATTTCGGCAATCACGCCGCGAACGAGCCGCGGCACGTCGACGTAGGTCTTCGTCGTGATTTCGCCGGCGACGATGCACAGCCCGGTCGTCACGAGCACTTCGCAGGCCACGCGGCCGGTCGGGTCGTCCTGGAGAACGGCGTCCAGAACGGCGTCGGAAATCTGGTCGGCCATCTTGTCGGGATGGCCTTCGGTGACGGACTCAGAGGTGAAGATGTGCCTTAGCTTCTCTGCCATTTTTCTCCCTGGGAACTCTGATTTGAACGCGCACAGCGGGACCGCGATGGCTCTCGAGTGGAGACAAACCGGGCAAACGCCGTCTCTACGTTAACTTAGCGATTATAACCCGGCGGCCGGCGCGCTCCTCTGTTGCATGCCGGCCCGCGGTTCCTGGGAGAGCTGATCCGAGCAGAGGACGAATAGCTGACGAGTGGGGCTGCTTGTGAACAGCGCGCCGATTGCTGAGCGGCGGTCTGGCCGGTCAAATAAGGTGCAGCGGCTGTAACAACACCCTGCCGACTGCCAGACTGCCGCGCCGCGAAGCTAGACGCTCCTGCGCTTCGGGCGAACAGGACGATCTTTCACGGCGGAGGCAGCGGGCGGGTCGATCCGCACACCGCGGCCGCCGGCATCCAGGCGCTCGATTTCCGCCTCCTGCCGCCTGAGCGTTATTCGTTGGTGCTGTTCTTCGCGAACGCTGCGAGTGATGTGAATCTCTTCCCGCAGGACGAACCGTTTTGACATCACGAGGACTTCCTCCACGATCGGTACGATCGTGCTGTCGCCTTCGCGGCGAACGGGCAGCGGCCCGTCGACCTCGCGGTCCACGAGCACGCGCCGAACATCCACGTGCTCCTTCAGAAAGAGGGACACGTGAGAACCTGTTTACGTATACCCGGCCGCGTCTCGTGAAGACAATCGCGATCACCGACGACATCCTGGGCGCCGCACGCATTATTTGGGAATATCATCAGTTGCGGCACGAACCGATCCCGGCCGATATCATCGTCGCGCTCGGCACCAACGACCTGAGGGTCGCGGAATTTGCAGCTGAATTGTATTTGCGTGGAATCGCGCCACTGCTGGTCTGCAGCGGAGCGAAAGCACACGGAGAGGACCTGCTCGCTACGCGCTGGACCCGGTCGGAAGCCGAAATGTATGCCGATGTCGCCCAGCAGCGCGGCGTTCCCCGAGAGCGCATCCTGCTCGAGACCTGCGCAACCAATACGGCGGAAAATATTCGCTTCACTCGCCGGATGCTCGCTGAGCGTGGCCTCCGGCCCAACCGCGTTCTCATCGCGGTCAAGCCGTTCATGCAGCGCCGTACGTGGGCGACCATGGCAGTGGAATGGCCGGAGATGGCGGCGAGCATCACGTCGCCCGAAATGACACTCGATGAGTACTTCACCGAGGAGCTTACCCCCGAGAAGATCATCAACATCATGGTCGGCGATCTGCAGAGGCTTTGGGTGTACGCCCACAGG
>DASSSG010000819.1:0-9586 GCA_035708545.1 Bryobacteraceae bacterium
AGCCCGACAAGTCCACGAGCCGCCTCGTGCTCGAGGGCAAGCCCGCCACCAGCGGCGATTCGTTTGAGGCGAAGCTGGCCATGGTCACGCCGAAGGGCAAGCGCCTCGGCACCGTGACCGAGCGCTACACGTTCCGCCGCGACGGAGCGAATCTGCTCGTCGACACCGCCATCACAGTCAGCGCCGATGCGGGACAGCCGCTGCGGTTCGGCGATACCGACGATGGCGGGTTCGCCTTCCGTCTGTCCGACGATTTCCGGCAGGACCGCGGCGCTCTGCTCGTCAACTCCGAAGGCCAGGCCGGCACCGAACAGATATGGGGTAAGCCGGCCAAGTGGGTCGACTATACGGCGGCGGTGAACGGCACGTCCGCCGGCGTCGCGATCCTCGATCACCCCTCGAATCTCCGACACCCGACCCGATGGCACGCTCGCGCCTATAGCCTGAACGCGGCGAATCCATTCGCGCTTGGCTCGTTTACCAGAGACAAAAAGAATGACGGCAGCTACACGCTGCCAGCCGGGCAGCGGCTCCGCCTTCGGTATCTGGTCGTTATTCACGACGGCGAGCTGCCACGAGAGCGGATCGAGCAGTACTCCACGAGGTTTGCCCGCCAATGAGATCGCGTCCGAGCCGCCGGACCTTTCTTGCTGCCGCTGCCGTACCCGCAGTTGCTCAATCGTCGCGTCTCACGATCGACTGCCAGAGCCATCTCTTCGTGCCCGAGCTCATCGCACTGATGGAACGGCGCAAGACTTCACCATACGTGTACCGCCGCGATGGAGGGACGTTCATCGTCGTGAACGACTGGGTGCGCCGGCTGATGCCGAAGCACACTGACGTCAATGCCAAGCTCGCCGACATGGACGCCGCGGGCATTCAGATGACCGCGCTGAGCATCAACGACCCCGGCCCCGAGCTGTTCGGATCCGAAGGGCCGGCGATCGCGCGCCTCTTACATGATCACCTGGCCGAGATCGCGCGCAAACACGCTTTGCGGTTCTTCGCGCTCATGACGCTCCCGCTGCAGGATGTGCCGGCGGCGCTGAAGGAGGCAGAGCGTTGCGTCAAGCTCGGCATGAAAGGCATCCTGCTCTACTCGAACATCAACGGCGAGTTTCCCGACGAGCCGAAGTACCGTCCGCTGTTCGAGTATGCGCAGGACGCCGGCCTGCCGGTGTTGCTGCACCCGGCGTATCCAACTACTTATCAGCAGACGAAGGGATATGAGATGGCGGCAGGACTCGGCCTGATGTTCGACACCACAATCGCTCTGGCGCGCCTGATCCTCAGCGGCCTGCTCGACGAGTATCCGAAGCTGAAGCTCGTGTGCCCGCATGTCGGCGGAGCGCTGCCCTACCTCGTCGGCCGCATCGATCATCAGACCATGGTGCTGAAGCGCGGAGCGGACAAGATTCGGCGTGCGCCGAGCGAGTATCTGAAGCAGGTGTGGTTCGACACGGTCTCGCCGATCGCGATGGCGATCCGGTACGGCATCAATTTCGCCGGTCCCGATAAGATGCTCTATTCCAGCGATCACCCCTGGGTTGAACCGAAGCTGATCCTGAGCCTGGTGCGCAGTCTGAATCTTTCGCCCGAAACCGAAGCGAAGATGCTCGGCGGAAACGCGAAAGCGCTGTTCAATTTATGACGCTGGACCGCAGAACGTTCCTGCTGGCACTGACCGCGGCAACCGCATCGGCGCGCGATCGCGCATTCCGGTACGCGGTCTGCAACGAGACTTTCGAGGGACAGTCGTTCGCCGAGTCGTGTTGGGTGGCGCGCGCGACGGGCTACACCGGCCTCGAGATCGCGCCCGCCACGCTCGGCGCCGATCCCGTGGCGCTGTCCGCAGCGGCACGCCGTGAACTGAGACGCACGATGAGCAGCGAAGGACTGCAATACGCCGGTCTGCACTCGCTGATGCCGGCGAGCCCCGGCCTGCACCTGACCACGCCCGACGACGCCGTGCGCGCACGAAGCTGGGACTTCTTCCGCAGGCTCATCGATCTCTCGGGCGACCTCGGTGGCGGCGTCATGGTGCTCGGCTCGGGAAAGCAGCGGGCAACAACCGCGGGTTCGACGGTTGAAGATGCACGCAGGCGGCTGAGCGACGGACTGGCGGCTTCGGCCGATCAGGCACGAGCGCGGGGCGTGCTCCTGCTGCTCGAGCCGCTCTCGCCACAGTTCACCAACGTCGTGAACACCGTCGTGGAAGCGGTGTCGATGATTCGCGAGATCGGCCACCCGGCCGTGTCCTCGATGATCGACACCCACAACACAGTCGCCGAAACCGAGCCGCACGACGTAGTCATCCGCCGCTATATCCGCGATATCCGGCATGTCCACGTAAACGAGTTGGATGGCCGGCACCCCGGCACCGGGAACTACGACTTCCGGCGTGTGCTGAGCGCCCTCCGCGCGGTCAGCTACGACGGCTGGATTTCGCTCGAGGTCTTCCAGTTCAGGCCGTCGGGCGAGACAATTGCCAGAGACACCATGGCGCTGCTGCGCCGCATCGAGAACGAGTTGGGAGGGTCATCGAAGTGAACCGGCGCTATTTCATCGGAACCACCGTGGGTGCGCTTGCCGCCGCACGCGCGCGAGCAATCGCCGCCAGCGATCAGGTCAACGTGGCCATTATCGGCGTGGGCGGACGCGGGCGCTCTCTGCTCGGCGACTTCGCGAAAGTGCCCGGCGCGAACGTCCGGTATCTCGTGGATGCCGATCAGGCCTCGCTCGAGAAAGCTATGGCAGTGGTGAAGAAGCTCGGGCTGCCGCCGCCGCAGACGGCCGTGGACATGCGCCGCGTGCTCGAAGCCAAAGACGTCGATGCGGTGACCATCGCGACACCCGATCACTGGCACGCGCCCGCCGCGATCCTCGCCTGCGATGCCGGCAAGGACGTGTACGTCGAGAAGCCGCCATCGCACAACATTCGCGAGGGGCGGCTCCTCATCGATGCCGCTCGCCGCAACAACCGCATCGTGCAGGTCGGCACGCAATCCCGCAGCCGTCCGTCGACTATCCGCGCGATCGAGTACGTAAAGAGCGGCAAGCTCGGCAAGGTGCTCATGGCGAAGGCGTGGAACGTCCAGATGCGCGACGACATCGGGCACAAGGAAGACGGTCCCGTGCCGCCAGGCGTCGATTACGAGACATGGCTGGGCCCGGCGCCGTGGATTCCGTTCAACGAGAATCGCTTCCATTACAAGTGGCACTGGCACTGGCATTTCGGCACCGGCGACGCGGGTAACGACGGCGCGCATCAGATCGACATCGCGCGCTGGGCGCTCGGCGTGAGCTACCCGAAATCCGCTGGTGGCTGGGCCCGCAAAGTCTACTTCAACGACGACCAGCAGACGCCCGACAGCATGAACGTCACCTTCGACCACGGGGAGAAGGCCATCATCTGGGAAATGCGCATCTGGAATCCGTACGGGATGGAGGACATCGACAACGGTGTCGCCGTCTACGGATCCGATGGCGTCGCTCACATCGGCCGCTGGAACCGGCGCTGGGGTTTCAAGGTCTTCGACAAAGCTCACAAGCTCGTTCTGCACGACGAGGAGAAGGAAGGCGAGCCGCACCAGAAGAATTTCATTGACTCCGTACGCTTGCGCAAGCTGCCGAGCGCAGATATCGGTGAGGGGCACATCTCGGTGATTCACTGCCACCTCGCCAACATAATCGCGAGAACCGGGCGCAATCTCCGGTTCGACGTGGGGTCGGAGACGGTCATTGCTGATGAAGAAGCGAACCTCTACGTGAAGCGCACGTACCGTACGCACTGGGGTACGCCGAAGCTTCTGTAGACCGTGCGCCCGATGAAGCTGAGGCTTACTGTTCTCACTCTGCTCTGGGCCGCAGTCTCGGGTGCGGCGCCGTCCACATTCCGCGTGCTCGTCACAACCGATCTGGGCGGCGATCCTGACGATATCCAGTCGTTATACCGGCTCGTCCACTACTCCGACATCCTGCGCGTCGAGGGCATCGTGTCGTCGTCCGGACCCGGCGCGAAGAACTCGGCGGACCAGATCCGGCACTGGATTCGAAGGATCGAGCCGAATCATCTGCGCAGTCGTGGGTATTCGAGTCTGATGAGCGAGGAGCAATTACTCGCCGTCGTGCGGCAAGGTTCGCTTAAGCCCGGCGCTCCGTCCCGTGAGCGCAGCAACGAAGGCTCGCGGCTGATTATCGAACGGATACACTCGGGAAGAGGAGAACCGCTATGGGTGCAGGCGTGGGGTTCGCTCACGGATGTCGCCCAGGCGATTCATGACGATCCTTCGATCGTGCCGAAAATCCGGATCTATTCGATCGGCTCAGCGAACACGCGCGCGGACATGGCCGCGAGGCAGTATCTGTTCGATGGCATGGTTTCAGGGAAGTGGCGGGAGCTTTGGTGGGATCAAAAACGGCACACTGCCGCTGCGCGCTTATGACACGTTCAAAGGCGTTCACCAAGGTGGCGTGCAGACCGGCGAGTGGAACAACGAGGAGTTCGTTCGCGTCAACATCCGCGGCTGGGGCACGACACATGGCGGTGAATACACCGAGCTTTCCGGCGACGCGTTTCCGCTGGCGAGCTACGGCGATCAGAAGAATTCGATCCTGAAAGAGAGCGACTCGCCGGCCATGCTGTTCCTGCTTTCACCCGTAATCGGAAAGGTCGGCGAGATCGATAACCCCACCCTCGACAGCTGGGGCGGCCGTTTCCGTCACTACGATCGCTCGAAGTTCCCGAACTACTACGTCGATCTCGACAACTCCACGTGGCAGGCGTGGGAGACGGTGTACAAGTGGCGCGTCGCATTTCTCGCCGACTGGAAACAGCGCTGGACGCGGTACGGCAACCGCCCCGCGCCCGATGGCCGCAAATTGATCGGTCAGTCGGATCTCGTCGACATCCCGGTACAGAACGCTAAGGGCTACGCCGGCCCCCCTCCGGGGAGTTTCCCTCGACGTCCCGACGGCACCGCCGTGAAGTTCCGGGGGTTCCATGACGAGGGCGCACTATGGCGCATCCGTTTCACGCCGGACCAGATCGGCACATGGAAGTACACGGCACGCTTTTCGGACGGAACGCCTGGCGCCGACGGCTCTTTCGAGTGCATCCGGTCGGCCACTCCGGGGATGATCTCGCGTGACACAAAGAACCCGCGGTGGTTCGGGTTCAGCAGCGGCCGGCACGTGGTGATAAGGAGCTTCCATGCGTCCGGCCTTTCGGCAGGAGTTGTCCGACGCCGATCGGAAGGCGTTTCTCGACTGGGCGCAGCGGCAGGGTTACAACACATTCTCAGTCTCCGGCATGGTGGCGCCGCGTGCGTGGCCGGTCGATCCGGCGCGCTTCCGGCGTGTGGAGGCGATCCTTGACGACCTCGCAAAGCGGCAGATCGTTGTGCATCAGTTTCAGGGTCGCCGATCGAATCACGGCCAGCCTCAGGTGCCGGTTCGTTTTTCCATTCTTGTTGCTGGCTGTAACTGGGCACGCCCTCCTGGCCAGGGCACAGCCCGCAGGGACGTTCATTGCCACCGGCAGCATGAGCACGCCGCGGGCGGGGCACACGGCGACCCTGCTGCACGACGGCAAGGTCTTAGTCGCCGGGGGCTGGTCGTACGGCTTTCCCACCCAGCTCATCGCCAGTGCCGAGCTGTACGATCCTGGCACGGGTACATTCACCACTACAGGCAGCATGACCACGCCGCGAGCCGGTCACACCGCGACCTTGCTGCCTGACGGAAGGGTCCTGATAGCCGGCGGAAGATACGGGGCAGAGGTCCTGGCCACCGCCGAGCTGTACGATCCATCCACCGGTGCATTCGCCCCGACCGGCACTATGAATGCCGTCCGCGGCCTGCACGCGGCCACGCTGCTGTCCGATGGCAGGGTGTTAGTCACGGCTTGCGCAGTGCCATGTACCGCCGCCGCCGCGGAACTCTACGATCCCATCGCCGGGAGTTTCACTGCCGCCGGCACGCCTGGCACCGGGGGAGGTGCGGCCACGCTGCTCGCTGACGGCAGAGTCCTGATCACTGGCGCCTGCGACGGAAGAGCCCAGCTTTTCGATCCCGCCACGGGTATGTTCAGCGCCACCGGCGTTATGACGAGCCATTGCAACATAAATACGGCAACCTTGCTCACGAACGGCAAAGTCTTGTTTGCCGGTAATGCGGAGAACGATGGGTTCCCGGCCGATGCAGAGCTGTACGACCCCACAACCGGAACATTCGCCAGGCTTGGACACACGATCTGGCCGCACGAGTTCTCCGCGGCCACATTGATTCCCGATGGAACGGTCCTGATCACCGGCGGGCAGTTACCGGGAGGCAGCGGCAACTCCGGCGCGGAACTCTACAGTCTCCCCGGCACGTTCGCGCCCACCGTGAGCATGAGCGCGGGACGGCATTCCCACACCGCAACGTTACTTTCCGATGGCACGGTTTTGGTCGCCGGCGGCAACATCTCATGGCCTGGAGCAACCGCCAGCGCTGAAATCTATCGCCCCGGCGTCGTGATACCTGCGCCCGCGCTGCTGTCGGTTGCGGGCGACGGACGCGGTCAGGGCGCGATCCTGCACGCCGGGACGCCGCGGCTTGCTTCTGCAACGGACCCTGCGGTTGCAGGGGAGTATCTCGAAATTTATTTGACCGGCCTGGTTGAAGGCAATGTGATTCCTCCTCAGGTAACGATCGGCG
Source organism: Bryobacteraceae bacterium (assembly GCA_035708545.1). Classification (GTDB taxonomy): domain Bacteria; phylum Acidobacteriota; class Terriglobia; order Bryobacterales; family Bryobacteraceae; genus DASSSG01. The sequence continues at coordinate 6,700 of DASSSG010000819.1, forward strand.
GCCGGATGGCCGAGATCCTGTTTTTCGGCAAAGCTCCAGGATTCCCGGATGTGAACCAGGTAAACGTTCGCGTCCCAGGCGGCATTGCAGGGGGCGGTGCAGTTCCCGTTCGGTTGAGCTACCTCGGACGGCACAGCAATGAAGTCACTATCGGTGTTCAGTGAGGGCTGCCAATGCACACTGTTTGTCGTCGGATTGTCCAGCAGCGCAGCTGACCACGTCGCATAGAGAAACGCTCGATCAGGCGCAGGCCGTAATCGCAGGTCCGTCAGCACCTCCGGACATCGCGACGTCTACGCAACCGCGATCGCAGGCTGGACGAGGCGGCCAAACAGGAGTTCCTTTGGCAGACGCCGCAGCGCGCGGAGTGTGAATGGCACGGCGGCGTGCCGTGGAGTTTCGCAGCTTTTCCCGTTATCGCCTGCGCGATCAATCGCGAGCGAACGAAATCTTTATTCGTGCGGGGGACACGAGAGACGCAAAGGCGGTGTTACGTTGGCTGCGCTCGACGCCGACCTGGGAGGATAATACTGAGAACTATGCGGTTTGTGGTCATGTTTTTGCTATGCGCCGGGGTCGCGGCGACCGCAGACACATTTCTTATCAAGAGCCTCGATGGAGGCCGCACATGGAGCGATATTGATCCAGGCCCGCCACACCAAATCCTTGATTGGTTTCAGGCAGACTCGCAGACCGGCACTCTCTACGCCTTAACACAAACCGGTCTGGCTGATGAATGGCATCTGTTGGTGTCGAGCGATGGCGGCCAAAGTTGGCGCGAGCGACAGACCTTCGCACCAACCATTTACTGGATCGCAGCTGCGGGGCCTGACAGCGCAGGTACACTCTACTTCGTATACGAGCTCTGGGGCTGCCCCGAAAAGACGGTGGTGATCGCTGAGATCACGGACGACGGCACACGGATGGAGCAATATCGCGCTGAGGGGTTGGCCGTGATACAGGATACGACTCACATCGGTTTCTTAACCACCATCGCGGCGGACCCTGTCGCGCGGGGTAAGCTGTTTTCACTCGTCACCAAAGAGCTTTGCTGCGACGACGACATCTTTGCGTATTTCCAGAATCTTTGGGTAAGTGTGGATCGCGGGCGGACGTGGGGGCGAATCGATCCTCCTGTGACGGCCGGCTGCTCGTACCCTGAAATGCGGATCGACCCCTCCGATGCATCGTTATACGTGCTGTGCGGGAATGAGTTGTTCAAAAGCACAGATGCCGGGGAATCCTGGACTCGAAAACCTCTTCCCGAGGGAAAGCGACTCTGGAATCTCCGCACCGGGCCGGGCGCTCCGGCCATCCTGTACGCCAGCCGGCAAGGCGGCATCTGGAAATCCATCGATGGCGCCGCGACATGGCAGCGCCTCGGCAATGTTCCCCAGGAAAGCGACGAGAGGTCGCTGACGCCACATCCCGCAAACGCTGCCCTGATCTTTATCAGCGCACGCAGCGGGATTATGAGAAGTGAGGACGGAGGAGGCACATGGGCGAGTGTCACGGAATCCGCATTGCTGGGCGAGTCTCCGTTCGGTATCGTGATTGATCCGCGGGAGCCGGATACTTTCTATTTGACCAGCCGCGCGAGGCAGAATCTTCGGCTCGACCAGGGTCATAATTCTGGGCAAAAACCGTACAGATGAACCTGACTTACCCGGGCACGTTGATTTACGGTCGGGATCTCACCAGCGAAGCATCCGCCAGCCCTCTGTAGGGTCCGCGCAATATACCGTACAGTAACCAGTCCGCCGAATCGCGCACCGCCGAGAGACCAGATTGCACATTAGAGACCAGTAAGTCGCGCGCTTGACTCCGACGCCCAGCGGAAAGAAGGTGCCCGCTCTCGCGGCGCACCTGAAGGCTCTCCACGATTTCCAGGAGGACCTGAAGGAAGCGCTCGGTCTAACGAGCCCGCACAACGAAGGACTCGGCACGGTTTCAAACGCGCACGTCTACGATCGCATCGAGGACCGGGATCATGGCTTGCCGCCTCGTCCCTGGCAAGCTGTCGAAAAGACTGGTCACGCGGGTAGAGCTGACAACGCGGAACATATCGGAGCCGGGCGTCAGACAGCGGTGAACGGGTTTATTTCTCTGCGCGAATCTCGATCAGTACCTCATCACCGCCGACATACTTATATATCCGAGCGCCGCTCCTGGCCAGCTTGTCCGTGAGCCTGGCGCCGTTATGCCGGACAAACACTTTAACCGGGTACTGACGACGAACCGCCTCCTCCAGCCCCGTCGGATAAACCATTGCGCGGCCGTACATGCGCGGTACGTTGCGCAGGATAAGAATCGAGCCTTCCCGCGGAACCGGGTGCAGCTTGCGCACCGTTTGCGGAATCTGCGCGGCTATCTGCCCAGCAACCTTCCATTCCCTGACGATCTTTCGATCCTCAACGGCATAGAAGCCACAGATGACCAGCGCGGTGGCGGCCACGGCCACTCGCGTTCGCTGTCCTGCGCTGCGGATTGCACTGACAAAACAAAGGCCCAGAAGCAGGCTAAAGCCCATGCTGCTGAAGTAGCCGAAGCGATGCGCGAAGCCGTTGATCGTGACAAACGGGAGGAAACCGATGAATATGAGAAGGCAAGCTATGATCGCCAGCCGGAGCTCTCGCAGCAGCAGGCGCGCACAAAGGCAGAGCAAGACAATGTAGGCGATGCCAAACAAAACCCGCCGGTGGCCATAGAACAGCGTGTACAAGAGCCGCCCATAGTTGTCGAGAAGCGCGCCGGCGGTCGCAGCGAAATCGTAGCCGCTGACACCGTCTGAAAACATGATTTGCCAAAGAACGAAATAGGCGAACAGGCAGACCCAAAATGGCAATGTGCGCCGAAGAGCGTCGCGCAAACGAGAAATCCAGGCGCC